>CALMGO010000460.1 GCA_937863625.1 uncultured bacterium | reverse complement strand
GCGGGGCGGCAGCGTCGGCGTCCCGTCAAAAAACATTCTGCCCATCTCCGGCAGGCCCGTTATCTCGTACACCATCGACCACGCGCGCGCGTCGCGCTCCGTTACGAGGGTCGTCGTCTCGACCGACTCAGACGAAATCGCCGCGGCCGCCCGCGCGTGTAAGTGCGAGGTCGTGATGCGCCCGGCGGAGTTCGCCACGGACACCGCGAGAATAGACTATGCGCTCCGCCACGCCTATGACGCGGTCGCGGCGGACGGTTACCACCCGGACATTGTGGCGCTTCTCTACGCCAATATCCCGGTCAGAGACCCCGCCATAACGGACCGCTGCGTCGCGCACCTTGTCGAGACCGGCGCGACAAGCGTGAGGACGTTTGTGAACGTCGGCAAATTTCACCCGCTGTGGATGTCGCGCATCGAGGGAGACAGGGAAACGCCGTATTTCGAGTTGAAGGTCTTTCGCAGGCAGGACCTCCCGAAGCTTTACCTGCACGACGGCGCCTGCGTGGCCATCCGCGCGGACGTCCTCGATGAGAGCCGGCGTCACCTCGACGACAATTTCTGCTACCTCGGCGACGACCGCCGCGCAATAGTCCAGGACTCGCACGCAACCGTCGAGATAGACAGCCGCTACGACCTGCTTCTGGCAGAGGCGCTTCTGAGGTCCGACGCGGAGACGCGGACAGACGTCATCCCGCCTCGCTAAAGCCGCGCCAGGCGCGTGCCTGTCATCTCGAAGACATCCACAAAGCCGAACTTGCGGTATGTGGCGATGGCTGCGTGATTCTCGGCCCCCGTCGCAAGAAGTATCTCCTCGGCCCCGTCGCGGCGCGCCTGTTCAAAGCACCTCGCCAAAAGCGCCGAAGCAACGCCGCGTCTGCGGTATGCCTCCGAGACGAAAAGCGAATACACCCCCGCCGTCCGCACGCCGCGTCGTCTCGACGTCGCCGGCAGCGCGCACCACCCGAGGCGGCCCGCGGTGTAGCCCTCCACCTCGGCCTCGAGCGTGAGCGGCCACAAATCAAGCCACGAATTGCGCGGCCAGAATGCCTGCTGGTCCGCCGGTCGGCTGCGTATGGTATAGGCAATCTTTATTTCCGGCGCGCGATTGTTTGTCCGCGCAAGCATCGCGACGCTCTGCTGGCATTTCTCGAAGCCTTTTTTGAGCAGCGCCTCGCATACATGATGGCTCGCGACATGCATCACAGGCTCACTCCCGCAGTAGAGGTCGCGCCAAAACGGGTACTCGCCTTCGGTCGCCCAGCCGATCACGCGCGCGGCGCCGCGCCCTTTGAGATAGCCCAGCGCCGCGTCGACTAGGCGGTCCCCGCACGCCGGACGCCTGTCACTGAAGAAAAATCCGTCTATGACGCCGGTCGTGTAGTCGAGTCTCGATTTGTCATCCGACGGCTTGAACGTCGTAAATATCGCCCCCGTCAGCCGCCCCCCATGCGTCTCGACAAATATCCCCTCAGGGTCGAAATAGCCCTTCGCCGTTACTCTCCTCTCGAAAAGCCTGGGCGTGAGATGGGCGATAAAGGGGCTAAACCCCCCTTCGCGGTTAAAGAGGTCGACGATGCCGGAGGCAAGATTTGGGTTGTACGTCTCTATGGCCATTATTTGGTCCCCGCCGTCAAACACACATTAGCAGGGATACGCGCCGAGTGCAACACAAGCCGTGAAAATGTGAGCGGACCGCAGCCAGGGGGGGTGGCCACGGCCCGCTCGGAAGGAGGTGGTGTCGGTCCTTCAAAATATATGACAAAACGCGCCTGGGCAATGTTCCGCGATTTGACGCGTGACGGCCGTGGCGCCCTAACGGGTTATAGGGCAAGGACTTCCGTCGGGAGAGACACGACAAACGTGCTCCCCCGGCCGACCTCGCTCGAAAGCGATATCTCCCCTTCGAGGACTCTCACGAGGCTTTCCACGATGTAGAGTCCCAGCCCCAGCCCCTCATAGCGCCGACCGGCTCCGGTGTCGAGTTGGCGAAAGCGCCCGAAGACGTTCTTCTGGTCTTCCGTGGCAATCCCTGCCCCCGTGTCGGCTACGGATATGATAAGTTTCGCGCCGTCGATGCGCGCGGCGATGGTGACCGTGCCGCCATCGGGGGTGAATTTCACCGCGTTGGCGGCGAGGTTTGTAATTATCTGCGCAAGTTTGATTTCGTCAGTCATCACGGTCGGCATGTCATCTGGAGCGTCGGCGACGATGTCGATTCTTTTCGTAAGAGCGCGAGAGAGTCCCGCGATGACCTCCGCGATGAGCCCCGGGACGGATACCGGTCCCGTATTTGCACGCGCCGCGCCCGACTCTATCCTGGCGAATGTCATGAGTTCGGAGATTATTTCGAGGAGCCGGTATCCCGAGCGGCGGATATTCTGGAGGTACTTTATCTGCTTTGGGTCCGACGAATCCGCGAGGTCGCTCAGAAGCACGTCTGCAAATCCGATTATGCTGTTAAGCGGCGTGCGAAGTTCGTGGGACATGTTCGCGACAAATTCGCTCTTCTGCCGCGCGGTCTCGTAGAGTTCGAGATTGGCGCGAGCGAGTTCCTCGATCTTCGCTTCGAGTTCGGCGTTGATTTTTGCCAACGCCTCCCCCGCATCGTCGGAGGCAGATTTTTCGCTCATGTCGCTTGTCATAGAGTGTCCGCGCGTTCTAAGGTATGAGGTTTCATTCGGCTACAACGCCACGCGCCCTTTAGAGTTAAAGAAAACGATAGCGGCGGCGCGTGAGCCTGCTCCTGCTGCCGGCGGACATGCCGCCCGCGCAGTGCCTACCCCTCCGGGAATATCGCCGCCAGGGTCTCGGCCTTTGCCTGGAGCCCCGTTTCCTCAATCGCGGATATGGGATTGAGTCTCTCCGCCGCGTCGCATGCCCACCAGAGAAGCTCCGCATGAGAGGGGCTTACAGCCGCCGTCACCGGCAGCGACAGCGTCCAGCGAAGCGCAATCTCCGCCTCGTCATAAGTGTCCACCGGTTTGTACCAGCATTTGGGCCACTTCTTCGTCTCGCCGTCCTTCCATGACCGCAGCGCCAGCGCCTTGAGCGCGAGTATCCCCATGCCGCGTTTCTGTGCTTCCTCTATCACGCGCGGCCCGAAGTCTTCCTTGTACCACGTCACGAAATTAAGCGGGAAAAGTATGCTGTCGAAGTCAAACCCCTTCATAAGTCCCAGCGCCGCCTCCTCGCTGTGCGCGCTGAATCCGATGTGCCTCACGAGGCCCTTTTCCCTCGCCTCGACAAACGCCTCGAGCGCGCCGCCGGGCGCAAGTATCGTCTCGACGTCTTCGGCGGTCGTGACGCCGTGAAACTGATAAAGGTCGACGTGGTCGGTCCTGAGCATCTCGAGCGACGCTTTCACCTGCTCGGCCGCTTCGTCCCTGGTGCGCTTAACGGTCTTGCACGCGAGAAAGACGTCCTTGCGATACGGTTCAAGCGCCGGACCGAGCCGCTCCTGCGCGTTGCCGTAAGTGGGAGCCACGTCAAAGTAGTTGACCCCGCGCTCCACGGCCTCCTTGACGTATGCTGCGGCCTCCCTCGGTGTCGTATCCGTGACGACGATGCCGCCAAATCCCACTACCGACAGTTTCTCCCCCGTCCTGCCTAAAATCCTCTTTTCCATTTGATGCCTTTCCTGTGTTTGCAACTGTCTGGAACCGGCGCGGTCTATCCGAACAACTTCTTCGCTATCCCCGCTACGTGCCTGCCCTGAAATCTCGCGAGGGAGAGTTCGTTTTCACTCGGCGCCACAAGATGCCCCTTGCCGGCGACAGTCGTTGCGCCATAGGGGCTGCCGCCTGTTATCTCGGTATCTATCATCTGTTTGTCGGCGCTGTATGGAAGTCCGACGATTATCATCCCGTGGTGCAGCATCGTGAAATGCGTCGAGACTACGGTCGTCTCCTGCCCGCCGTGTTGCGTATTGGATGACGAAAAGGCGCTCCCGATCTTGCCGACAAGCGCGTTCTTAGCCCAGAGGCTCCCCGTCGAGTCGAGAAACGCCCTCATCTGGGCGCACATATTTCCAAAGCGCGTCGGCGTCCCGAGAATAATCGCGTCGGCCTCGGCGAGCGTGTCCAGTGTCGCGACGGGAATATGCGCAAAGGCCTTCCTCGGCTCCGCGGCGCCGGTCTTGGCCAGGATCTCTGCGCTCAGCGTTTCCGCCACCTGGAAAAGCCCGACCCTGGTCCCCTCGACCTCCTTTGCCCCCGCCGCTACCGCCTCGGCCATCTTGTAATTGTGCCCGTAAGCACTGTAGAAAATCACGTTTACCTTCGCCATCTCATGCCTCCTTTTGCACAACGCCCGCAGTCATTATAAGCCTGTGGAGTACTTCCGAAGACATGAAAAACTCTGCCAAGATTCCCGAAATGCCCCGCTTGCGCCGCCCAAATCGCCTAAGGCCCCTCGTATTCTCCCGGCGTGAAGTCATCTATTTCGGCGTCCTTTGCAAATTTAGGCGTGAAGAGCTCGTCTCCAAGGCGCGGATTCTTCTTCGTCTTGGACAGGGCATAGACCTTGCTCTCATCGAGCTCGGAGTTTTTCTCCTCGATGGGGACCGGCAGGAGGCTCTTCGCATCAACGGTCACGACCGCCTCGGTAAAGTCGGCCTTAACGCCCTCTCGCGGCGTGAGCGTAAGTACATACTGCGCGGGTTTTTCGCCGGGAGGCATTAGCGTTATGACAAACGACTCGCGGAGTTCGGCGGAGGTTGTCGATAGGCCGAGCACCTGAGAGCCTGCGGTGTCATCGCCGGTGAGTTTGACGCGAGCCCCCGTTTTGAGGTCGCTGCGATAATCGACGAGCTCTTCCTTTGATATCCATATCTTTCGCGCGACCGGCGTAGCGAGGTCTATCAGCATGTCGGAGGGTTTCTTCACGTAGATTTTGCCCGCGCGAACAGACTCTCTGCCGGAGAAATTCTCCGTGTGGGTGATAGTAATATCGGCCTCGATGGTCGTCACCTCGGCGGATGCCTTGTCCATGCGCCCGAGGAGCGCCTCCAGTTCCGCGTCAACCGGCGAGACTAAACCAGAGTCGCTTGCGCCTATGCAGACGCTCTCCTGCCCCCATGCCACGCCCGCCAGCACCGCTATCGCTATTAGAATCGCAGGCATCTTCATCGATTCCGCCTTTCGGTAAATCCTATCGCACCCTCTGGTTAGACTTCACCGAGCTCCGCTTTCTTCGAAAGAAAACGGCCGGAATACCGGCCGTTTCCCTTGTCTTGTTGTTTTACCGCGGTTATTTCGCCTTGTCAATCGCCTCTATGTGCGCCGCAAAGGCCTCGCGCCACTGGTCGAGCGTCTTGCCCGATATCTTGCTGCGGCCGCGTTTTGCGCGCGGCTTGCCCGCGTAGTCCTCGCGCGACGGGTACGGCGGCGCGGACGCCATGAATTTGGCGATTGTCTTCTCAGCTGCCGCGACTTCGCGCTTTGCCCTGCCTGCGTCCCTGGCCGACGCTATGGCGTTTACGAGCGTCGCGTAGTAGCGGTAGTCCGTGACCCCTTCGGCTATCATTTCGTAGTTGGATTTCGATAGCGGCCCGTTGGGCCCCGGTATCGTCACCCCCCACTTAAAGCCCGAGTGGAACGGCTGGAACGGCACAAGGTCCCACTGATAGTGCCACTGCCAGCAGCCCTCTGAGCCGCTGGCCGCCTGCTGCAAACCGAAATCGTACCTGTCCCACGTTATCATGTTGAAATACCACAGGATGGGCTTGCGGTCGCGGCACCCTTCGACAATCCCGCTCGACTGGTCCCACGGATGCGTTCCGATGACGTCCACGTAGTCCAGCATCGGCACATAGTCGACGCCGGAGTTGCCGTCGCGCATGGGGTCTACATAAATCCTCGCGCCGGGGACGTTCTCCCGGATGAGTTTGCAGTAGCGTATCGTGTCTTCGAGGTTTCTGTTCCAGCGGTTGGTATTGCGCTCGCGCGGCTCGTCAACCGGGTACAAAAGCACCGACAGCCCCCGTTTCTTGAAGTACTCGTCTATCTGGCGCGCCGCGTCGATGTAGCGCGCGTTAAAGAGCGGGGAAAACTCCTCCACCTGGTCGGCCGCGGGCAGCTCGGGGGAGAGGTCCTCAGGCTCCATAAAGTCGCCGTAGCGCGTTTCCTTCATGAGATAGCGCGCGATGTCCGGCAGCAGAAAGACCATGCCCGGCTGCTTCTCGCCGCACATGCCGTACTTCTTCGCGGTGCTCGCCTCCACGTCAAGAAGCGTGAAATCCAGAATGACCTTGTCGCCCTTCACGCCTTTTAAGATCGGCGGGTTAAAGTATATGGCGTTAAGGCCGTGCGCCTTCATGTCGGCAAATTCCGCGTCGGTGATCTTGCGGAAGTAGTCCATCTTCTCCGGCAGGAAATAGCGCATGACGTAGTTCATGTTGTAATCGCTGCAGCGCCACAGGGCAAACGAAACCGGGTGATCGTCGGTAAGCGCGAAAGGCCTCACCTCGACGCTCAAGGCCACCTGTGCGCTTGCGCCGTTTGCGGCAGTAACCTTCGCCGTGCCTTTGTATACGCCCGCCTCGGCCTTTGCGCCGGGGGTGACTGTAATCCAGAACGTCACGTTCGTGTAGTCCTTCGACGGCACTTTCTTCACCGGGTAGAGGCACCCTTCGCCGATCTCCCCGGGCCATCCCGTCCACATGTAGCGAAGCGCCCTCACCTCGACGGCTTTCGATTGGAGCTTCACGCCCTTTTTCGTGGCAAGGTCGCTCACCTCTATCGACACGCTGCCGAGCGGCTTTACCGGAGTGGCGCTTATGACAAAGTGCTCCCTCTGGCCCCGCGCCGCCGTTATGGCAAGGCTCCTGGGGCTGCGCTCCGCCTTCTTTGGCGCGTCATATAGGCCCAGCGGCTGGTCCCACCTGCGTCCGGAAAGGATAAAGCCGCGCTTCTTCTCGCTTGCCGTGGCGGCGACCGGCTTCTTCGGCGCCTTCGGCATGATGAGATTGGCCGCCAGCGACGCGCGCCTCTTCTCTTCTATAGCGGCCGTCGCGGTTGCAAATCCTTCGCCTTCGGCCGGAGCTATGAGCAGGCCAAACGCCGCAAGCGCTCCCGTCCACGTAAACTCCGCAAACCCGCCCTTGGCCTCAAACGTGAAATCATACATCTGGTAAAACGGCTTGACGTATTTCTCATAAGGATCTTCGCCGGTCTCATACCATTCATCGATTCCGAGAAAATGCCCGGTCTTGGTGTAGTACTTGGCGGGGTCGACAGCCTTCTCGGCAACCGTCTTGCCGTTTGCCGCCAGGGCGAATGATTTCACCGCGAGCATCTTCATGTTGTAGTTGCCGCCGTAAAAGCGGGCCCTGTATTTGCCGTCAGGCAGGTCCACGCGGAGGGTCGCCTTGTTGCGGCCGAGGTCGGCGCGCACGCAGTCGGCCACGAGGTCGTCGGGACGCTTGTAAAAAGTGGCCGTCATATCCGCCGGCGCGCTCGTCCAGCCCGCGCCTCGCCATGCGGCGTAAACGGATTTTTCATGGATAAGTTTCGCGCCCGCCATGACGGGCGTGCCCAGCGGGCCGAAATCGAGAAAGACGAGTTTGTCGGTTCCGGCGACAACGGGCTTCTGTTCGGCCGCAAGATACATCTGGTAGAGCCACAGGTCGCGCGGGAATTTCTCCGCGCTCCTGATCTCAAGCGTCATCGAGCTCACATGCGCGAGGTCTATCATCTTGCCCGAGGCCGTTCGAAACTCCCCAAGCGGAATCTCAATCCTGTTTCGCGAACGGAATATCCACAGGTTGTCCGCGAAAAACTTCGCCCCCGATTCGTCCGCCACCGTCAGATGCAGATTTATCATGAACTCCGAGCCGTTCTCGAAATTAAGCGAGAAACTGTCAAACCCCGACCAGTCGGCAGGCATCCCGTTCGCCGCCGCATACGAGAGCGTCGTATACGTCTTGCCCGGGGTGAGCACCAGATGCATCGCCCCCGACTGCACGGCCTCGACCTCAAACGCCGTCCCCTCTATGCGCGCGCCGTCCTCGGTGTCCTTGGCCCATTCGGCCGTTGCGCCCTGGACCTTAAACGCCGCCACCTTCTCCGGCGTCTCGAAATTACAGATGTACTTCCCGCGTACCGACGCCTTCGCCGGCGCCGCAAACGCCCCAAGCGTCAATGCCGCACCAACCAGTCCCGCCACCAGCCACATGCTCATCATCGCCGCCACTCCCTTCGAACGATAGCCATCTGCAAGGGTAATTAGGGTTTCCCGATATGCCTCAATTGCGGGTTCTCTCCCATCGAGTTGTCCAAATCGCCGCCCCTCTGTCAAGCGCGAGCAAAAGAAATCACTCGCCTACGGCAGCCCCCAGCGCTTTCGCAGAAACCATTCCAGCGAGAAAAACGCGGCAACGGATATGACAAAGAGGTAATTCGCCCACAGCGGCTCGCGACTGACGGTTGCTTCCTCCTCGGCCTCGCCCGGATAAAGGTCGAAAATCCTCCCGAGCCCCCCCTCGGCCAGGACGGCTCCGCCTGTCCTCGCGGCGAGCGCCGCGAGCGTTTCGGGCTCCGCGTCGGCCGCAAGGCTCTCGGCCGTCTCGGCCAGCACCGCGTACGACGCTTCGAGCACCCCGCCCGGCGCCCTGACGTAAACCTTGTAGCGGCCCGGCGCTACCGCAGGGAAATCCGCCCTGTAAAGCCCCCCGCCGCCCGTGTCGCGAGAGAGCGTTATATCAAGCCTCGCGCCGCTCTCCCCCTCGACAAAGCCTTCGGCCTCATTCTCGGCATATGGCATCCCGAGCGCGTCCTCCAGGTACGCCGTCACGCTCACCGTCGCCCCGCGCGCGTACTCGTCGGCCGACAGCGCCAGTTCCCCGGACGCAGCCCCTCCCGAGAGCCGCCTCGAACCGAGATACCGCACGAGCTGCGCCCACAGCCGGTAAAGGTACCGGTCGCCGCCGAGGCTCCTCCACCGCCACAGTTCGTCGGTCGCCACGAGCATCGTCGCGCCCCTGCCAAACGGCTGCTCGGTGATAACGCCCAGGGCGCCCGGTTCGGATACCGCGAGGACCTTTGCCGCGGGGCGAGGCCTCGTTCGCATGAGCCACTCTACGTGCGGCAGCCGCGCGTAAAACTCGTTGGGGTCTCCGCCCGAAAGGGTCAGCGCCGGATTAGCCTTGCCTGCTTCCGTGAGCGCTATCGCCCACCCGGACGCGGGTGGCGCGGCCGAGCCCATGTAGTCGGCGGGAATAAGCTCAGCCAGCGCGCCGGAGGTGTAGGCCGCCGGGTTATAACGCGGCCCTCCTACGAACAAAATCCCCCCGCCGCCTTCGCTCACAAACGCCCTCAGGTTATCGAGGTCGCGCGGGAGGAAATATCCCGCCTCCACGTCGCCTATCACCACACAGTCAAACGCGAAGAGGTCCTGCCTCGCGTGAGGAAAAGATGCGCTCGTCTCCGGCGCCCCCCTGTCGCCTGATATCAGCACGAGTTCCGGCGCAAGGCGGTCGTCGCGAAGTATCGCGTTTTTGATAAATCGGTATTCCCAGCGCGGCTCGTCCTCGACATAGAGGACCTTCAGTTTCTGCTTGGCGATGCGGACGGTTCGCGAGGCGGTGTTGTCCGAGAGCATCTCTTCGCCGGGCGCGGCCTTTGCGCGAATGGCGTATTCAATGTCCCCTTCTGCCTCGGGCCTGAAGTCGAGCCTGACCGGACCTGTCCCGTTCGCCGTAGCCCTCGCGATTACTTTCGCGCCCACGGAGAGCGTGACCTCGACCGGAAACGCCTGGCCGCCCGTCGCGCGGACATCGGCAAAGAACGCCGACGGCTCATCCTTGAGGAGCACCTTCGGCCCGAGAACGCGCGTGACGGCGATATTGGGCCTGCCGACCCGGCCAAACGCCGCGGCAAAGACCGCGACCCCCCGCGCTTGAAGTATCGTCGCCGCTGCCGCCGCCGATACGCCCGTATTTGACGCGCCGTCCGAGAGGACGAGTACCGCCGAAGACGCCTCCCTCGGCGCTGCGGCGACAAGCGCGTCCCCAAGGCCCGTCGCCTCCTCATCCGGCGACATGCGCGAGAGCGCCTCGGACATCCTCTTTTCGTCGCCGCCTGCCGAAAATCGCGCGCCCGCCCCCATCCCGAAAAGCCGCACGTCGTATGTCTCGGCAAGGCGCGCGATCTCTCCGCCGAGCGCGGCCCTGGCCGCGTCTATTCGCCTCTCGCCGTCGCCGCTGTCCGCTCGCGCCATGCTCGCCGAGATGTCGACCACCACCGACAAGGCGCGTTTCTGCGTGAGCGTATTTTCCTTTTCCCTCGACGGCCCCATGAGCATGAAAATAATTACGATGATTCCCGCTGCCCTTAGCGACATGAGCGCGCGCTTCTTGCCGCTTGCGAGCGCCGCGTCGCGCATGTAGTAGAACCACAGCGCGCCCGCTGCGATGAGCGCCGCCGTCAGAATCGCCCACGGCGCAATCATCGGTTGGAATACCATCGCCATTCTCTATCGCCTCTTCATCCACGCGACAAACAGCATCTCCGCCGCGAGCGCCGCGAGCGCGAGAACTACTAACGCCGCCGTCGCCTCGTAGCCTCTCATGCTTCTCTGGACCTTTGTCGCCACGTCCGAGCCCCTTATCGCCGTCGCTCCGAACGCCCGCTCGAGCGCGCGGACATTTTCCAGCGCGCCCTCCGATTCCGCCGCAGGCACGTTCGCAGCGAACTTCATCCCCGCCACTTCGTAGATGCCCGGCTCGGTCGGCGTGAACGGCACGACCGCGCTGTCGCCTCTTAAGACCGCCTCCGCCGGCATCACCCCCGAGGGAGTCGTAATATCATAAGCAGCCTTTCCCGCCTCGACCGGGAGGAGCGCCTCCCGCCCGCAGGTGAGTGACACGTCGCCGGCAGTTAAAAGGTATCCGACCGTCTCGAAAAGAAGCGGCACGAAAACAGGCGTTATTACAAAGTCGCCGGTGCTCCTGTCCGCGGCCGAGTTGAATATCGCCAAGCCGCCCGCGCCGACTCGCGCAACGGTTAAAAACGCCTTTGCTCCGTCGGCCGTCGTCACCGTCAAAGGCGTCTCCACCCCCGGCGAGGACATGACCGCGATATCGCTCACTTTCGTCGGCGACACGCTCCCCGTCCCGGCGTCGCCGAAGGCCGGAAGATTCGTCACGCCCTGCCCGGGCGACTCCTCCACGCTCATGCGCCCCTCGTATGTCCTGCCCGCCTGCGATACGTCGAGGCCCTCTACGCCCGCGCCTGATACGAACGCCCCAAGACGGCGCGCCTCCATCCCGCCGGTAAAGACGACTGCAAACCCGCCTTCGTGAATTCTCCGCCACAGACGCTCTGCGGCTTCGCCCGTCGGGACTCCGCCGGCAAATACAAATCCGTCAAAGGCCTCAGAGGCTGCCGCAATCGTCTCTGCGCCGCCCGTGGACGGCTGGAAAGCGCCCGCAGGCGCGGAGGAGAATGCCGCACCCAGAAACATCGACGCCTCGCCCGAGGCCGCGACCGCTACGCGAAGCGTCCTTCGCGTGATGACCGCGTATGCCGTGTCGTCCGCGTCAAGTGCGTCGCCGGGAATCTGCGCCTTCAGGACGTGCTCCCCCGGCTGTGAGAGCGCCTCGACGGCAATCTGCGTGGACGTGGTCTCGCTTGCGGATATCCTGACCGGTGTCGTCATCGGCGAGAGACCGTCCGCCTCGACCCTGACGGCGACAGTCGCGCCGCCACCCTCCGCGCCGCTGTAGAGGGTAAGCGCAGCCTGCGCGCGCGACGATGTAAACGCCTCGCCCGCCGCGGCAA
>CALMGO010000459.1 GCA_937863625.1 uncultured bacterium | reverse complement strand
AGCAGCACAGTTGCCCGGCTGACGGTTTCGACGGTCCGTGGGATGCCGTAGTAGGCGCTGTTGGCGACCTTGAGGATTTTTGCCGAGAGAGCCTGGTCGCGCATTATGACTTCTTCAAGGTCCCCGGCGGTCGATCTCTCGTCCTCAGCAATCGCCAGCACTTCAAACATCACGCTCGGCAGCGTGGGTAGTTCTTCGACGATTGATGCAAGTCTTTCAATATTAACAGGTTCTGCCACGTTACCCCCTCGCTTACTACGCCCTCGTTCTTGGCCGCCTAAAGTATACACTCGGTTTTGTCCGCAGGCAATGCCAACCTTTACGCCGGGAAACAAAAAAAGGGCACACCTTTCGGCATGCCCCTGACGATTGTCTCAAATCCTTCCCTACTCTACCTTTATCGCCTCCACGGGACAGGTGCCGACGCAGGCTTCGCACTGAGTGCAGGTGCCTTGGTCGATTACCGCCACCCCGTCAACCATCGAAATCGCGTTCACAGGGCATACCGGTACGCATGTTTCGCAGCCGATGCATTCTTCTTTTTCCACGCGGACCATCCAATAATCCTCCTATCAGGTTTTTGCATGAAGCCACAAACGACAACGATAAGAAAATATCACTCCAGAACAAAAATGCAATCGTGTTTATAACTATTTCGTCCTTTTCGTCAAGAAGCCTCCGCGTAAAGAAATACCTTTTTCGTCCTGCTCAATCTTCGTCGTACATCTCAACTATCTCCCGCAGCCGCCCCTTGAAGGCTTCTCTCGCCTCCGCCGGGCCCTCTATTTGCGCATCCCCGGCAAACTCCACCACCAGGTCCGACACCCACGCCATGTCCGCCACAGGGAACTCACAGACGACCGATCCGTCGGAGCCTTGGTCTGAAATCGCCTTGCCAAACCGCTCCCTGGCCCAGCGCGCGCTCTCACTGCCGAATTTCACGCGTACCGCCACCTCGTGTCCCGAAGGGAAAAACATCTCTTCCCGCTGGTACTTGCTGATGTCAAACTGCCGCGGCCTCTCAAAGCCTTCCAGCGCCTGCGCCCTCTTTATCCTGTCCACGCGAAAAGACCGCTCCGCCGCACGGAGCCTGCAATGCGCCACCATGTACCAGACGCCCTCGATGTCAGCCAATGCCAGCGGCTCCACTACCCTCGTCTCAAGCGCATCCCTGGAGCGATTGTAGTACTCGATCTCAAGCGCGACGTTATCGTCAAGCGCCTGCTCTATCGCCTTCATCTTCTCGTCTACCACCCCCCTCACACTTCCAGGCTTGCCGGCTGCGCCTAAGATACTGCCGATCTTTGCCGAAAGTGTCGCGGCCTCCTCTTGGAAAACCCCCGGCGACTGCGAAAGGAATTCATCAATGAGTACCTTCAGGCTCACCGCTTCCGCCACAGTCAGACCGAGCGGCTTCCGAAGAAACTGCGCGTTGACCACTGTGACTTTGTCGTCCTCGACCCATGCCGTCACGTAATCCATCGGCCCGTATGGCGGCAACCCGAACATAAGGATCTCGTTTATCACCTTCATGAAATCCTTCTTGTCCAGTGCAAAGACCTCCCTCACCGTCCGCACCGGTACGCCGGGATGGTTTGCAAGAAACGACACGAGGTTGAGCGTACGCTTGAGATGCCGGCTTCGCCGGTCTTCGCCTTGGCCCATCATCCCCCCAGTTCGCATACGAACTTTTTGAACCTCCCGACCGCCTCGGCCGGCGCGGTTATCTTCGCGTGTTTGCCGAGAGAGACGAGGTACTTGAAAAACCCGGCTTCGTTTCTCACTTGGCAATAGGCCACCGAAGCGCCTGCCCGGTGCTCGACCTCAAGACCCGCCGGGCGGGCCTCCTCGACAAGCCACGCCCCTATTTCGTCGAGGGCGACGGTAACGGTGGCCGGCTCCCTGCTCGATAGCTGCCATGGGCTCCTGCCGACGTACTCGTTTATCGAGAAATCACCGGGGACTGTGTATTCTCCGTCGCAGCCGGCTTTCGAAAGGCTTACCGAGTCCCGTATCCTGTCGAGGCGGAATATCCGGATCGCCTCCGCATGCCGGCACCGTCCCACAAGGTACCATTCACCGTGGAAGAACTTCAGGCCATAAGGTTCAGCCGTTCGAT
>CALMGO010000458.1 GCA_937863625.1 uncultured bacterium | reverse complement strand
AGGAGGGGCAAGCGCGAATGGGAAAGATCCTACGTATGCATACCTGTCAGCCGCAAGCGACGGCACAGGCATAGGCAGTATGCCAAGCACCGGCAGAAGGCTCAGCAAATACCAAAGAATGATGAAGCGGACCATCCTGGCCCGCACGAGCACCACGACTGCAACCTGAAGCACTGCAAGCACAGCTCCGAGGATCACCGCGGGGTCAAAAACCCCCGTGGCCGCAACGCTCGGATAGACCGCACTGAGCCCCACGGGAAGGAGCATCTGTCTCATGTAAAATGGAAATGTCCTGGCGACCGTCAACAGGTGAATCCAGTACGACCCGCCGCTGGGTCCGGCGACATACCCGGCGGCAGCCAGAATGTACATGCTCAAGAGCGCGTACGCCCCCGCAAGGCAATAAAGTCCCACAAGCAGCAGGAACGTTCTCAAGCCGCCGCGCCAGCCCATAATAGCCCAGTAGACCGTCGCGATGAGCGGCAGGCATATAACCGTCGCCTTGGACAGCAGGGCCAATGCAAAAAACACCGGACAAAGCGTCACCGCACGGCGGTCTTTCTCGAAAAGCGCCCTTCGAAAGGCCAGAAACGAAAGCATCATGAAAAGAAAAGACAAAACATCTTTCCGGCCGGAAAGCCATGCCACCGACTCCACATGTATCGGGTGCAAAACGAAATACACTCCAGCGAAGAGGCCGACGAAGACCATTCCGCGCGCTCTCAAGGGCTCAGCGCCGATGTCAGACACGACAGCCATCGCCAGTGCTGCGACAAGGATTGCGTTGACGATATGAAGGACGACATTAGTCAGATGGACGCCGAAGACCGGATCGACTCCAACAGCCGGATAGGCGGAGTAGTCCGCAGCATAGCTGAGGAGCTTAACCGGCTGGTACTCGCCATGGGAGCTGCGGAAAAGAACTGTGGCAAGCTTCGAGAGTGTCATGCCGCCGGTCACAAGGGGATTGGATGTGACCTGCCACACATCATCGAAATTCGTCGCGCCGTTGCCTGAGGCATTGAAGTAGGCCGCCGCGCCGACCACGGCAATCAGGAGCGCAATTGCCACCAATACCCGTCGCGACGCGGCCGGCGTTGTGTCCACCTTAGCGCTCCAAGAAAAGAGGACTGAACCCCAGGGGGCTCAGTCCTCGCCTAAACAGTGCACTTCACACCCGCTATTGGCGCGCCTCGTAATCGTCCCTGATGATGATATGCGGCGTCGCCAGGAAAAGCGTCGAGGAGTTATCGCGTATCTGGACGCGCGATCTGAAGAACGTCCCGAGAAGGGGGATCTTCGAGAGTATCGGTATCCCGGCTTCGGAGTACGCCTCGCCTGCCGTCGTCTGCCCGCCGAGGAACACCGTCCCACCGTCAGGAACGCTGACCGTGGCGCGGAGCGAAACCTGTGACGTCTTAAGCAACTGTGTCGAGATGTCGCCCTCGGACGTGGGGAAAACATACGGACTTATGTCAAGGATGCTCTCCACGTCGGGCTGTATATCAAGCTGCACGTACCTGCGGTCGTAACTTACCGTCGGGCGGAACGTAAACTCCGTTCCGCTGGTGAAGTTGGAGGTCGTGACCGTATAGCTCACGGCGCTCTCGGCCACTTGTGAGGTAACGTCGGATATGTAGTCCTGCGTTTCGGTCAGGGACAGATAGCCCATCTGCCCGTTGGCAAGGTGCAGCCGCGGCATGTCCACTTGTTGCGACTGCTTCGACTTCTCGAGCGCGCTGAAGAGCGCGTCAAGCGTTATCCCGTCTATAAACGTGAGGTTCATCTGGAAACCGCTCACAGCCGCCGTTGAGGCGCCGCTATCCATGCCGGTCGCCGGCCCCACGGGGGCCTGCACGGCGCCGGCCCAGGTAGCGTTAAGCGCCGTGAACGGCCCAACGTAGTCTTCGGTAATCAGGTCGGCCATCGGATAGGAGCTCTGGAAGAAGTTGGACCAACCCGAAGTGATGGAGATTTTGCGCGCTTCGATGAGCACGCTTATCGCCCGAATCTCGCGCAACTGCATCAGGAAGTCGACCACCAGGCGCTGGGTCTCCGGGCGAGCGTAGACGATCAACTTGCCGCCGGGCGCGTAGCGAGCGTTATACATATCAGGCGCGACGTTCCAGATAGTCCTGTCAACGGTCTGCATAATCAGGTCGGCAAGGTCGTACCCCTGGGTGTCCGTGCTCTGCAGGGACGTTCCACGACCAGAAGCGCCACCACGTGCAGCGCCAGCGCCACCGGCGCCACCGCCGCCGCCAAGGCCGCCACCGCCGCCGCGCTCGCCGCCAAACTCGCCGGCGCCGCCGAAGAACCGGCCACCGCTACCGGAACTGCCACTGCCGCTACCACTACCGCTGCTGCCACCGCCACCGCGGCCGCTGCTGCCACCTCCGCCGCGGCTACCGCCCGAGTTACCGCTACTGCCACTGCGTCCGGTGCCACCACCACCCCAGTCCTCAAGCGGCGCGATGAGGTCGCGGATGTCATATACTATCACCATCTGCGTGCCGGTAGTTATGAGTTTGGCCATGCCGGCGTCATCGCTTATGTAGACGTAATTCTCGCGAATCGTCCACTTCAGATCCGCCTGAGCCGTAATCAGGTCGAGTACGGTCTTTATAGTCGAATCAGTCAGCTGCAGCGTGATGGTGAGTTCCGGCCCCGGAGCAACGGCGGGGTCGACGACCACGTTGAAGGCACCCGTCGAGCGAAGAAGCTCGATCATTGCCATGAAGGGCTGACCCGTGAAGTCAAAGTAGGGAATAGGCTTCTGCAGTTTCTTCTCGACCTCCTGGGAGGCGAGGTTGCCCTGCGGGTCACGCATTTTCCTGTCCCTGTAAACCGACGCTTCCAGCTCCTGCGAGGACGAAGTCCCCATGTATAGTTCCCTGCCGGCCATTTTCTCTTTCCAATGCGGCGGGTACTGCAATACCGGAGATATACTGAATACCATCTGCTCTGCGATATCGGTATCCAGCGCCCTCAGCGAGGCGAGCCGGCCGGTGTCGGCGTCCTTGGCGCGCTTCTGCGCGGCCCATTCGTCCACCAATTCTCTAAGTACGCTCGCGAAGGCGTAGTCAGGCTTGAGCTTGATTACTGCGTCAAGGTCCTCGGCCGCGCCCTTATAATCTTCCAACTTGATCTTGTCATTGGCGTTAGCCATGAGCGTCTTTACGTTCTGCTCGACCCTCGCAGCCGACTGTTCCTTTTCAATCTTCAACTGCTGGGCGCTTTTCTTGAGGTTCTCCTTGTCCTGCCTATCGTTCTCCGCGGCGACGAGCGGCTCCAGGCGCTTCAAGAGGTCGTCGGCCTCCTGCACATAATTCTCAAACGAGTACTGGATATTGGCCAACGCCGTCGCGCGCGCCTTGGCAGCCAGTCCCTCGGCAATCACATACTCCTTTTCAACCATGGATTTATTGGCGTCTGCGAGGTAGTTCATAATCTCTGTTTCAGCGGCGTCACGACGCGCTTTCCACTGCACTTCGAAGGGATCCTCGGAGGACGTACCTTCCGCAAGCTTTTTCTGGGAAAGCTCCAGCAACATCGTGGCTTCGTCGTACTCGGGAACCAGCGACAGCGCCCTGAAGGCGTTCTTGAGGGAACTCTGATAGTCGCCGCCTTTGTATGCGGCCATGCCCTCTTTATACGCGGCCTCCGCGCGCGCTTTCTTTGCCGCTTCGGTATCCACGATCTCTTCGATTTTTACGTCGCCCTGACCGGCGGCCGCTGCGCGCATCTGGTCCCTCTGGGCGATACCATCGGCTTCGGCGATCTTCTTGTCGATATCGGAGAGGTAGCCGTTGAGCGCGCGAGTCGTCCAGAATCCGAGGCTGATATCACCGGCCTCGCTGACATTCTTAACGTCAAGGATCATGGGCTTGGCCTCAGCATACTGCTTGGCCTTGTAGAGTTTTTCGGCCTCCTTGAACTGTGCATTAAGTTTGGCTTTGAGCGCTTCCTTTTCGCCGGCAGCCTGCCTGGCAACCTCGGCGGCGGCTTTCTCTTCGGCCTCTTTTACGGCCTTTGCTTCTGCGGCAGCCGCTACTGCGGCTTCCTTCTCGGCTTTTGCGGCTGCTTCCGCCTCGGACTTTGCCATTGCGGCGGCTTCCTTCTCGGCTTTCGCGACGGCTTGCGCTTCAGCAGCGGCCTTCTTCTCGGCTTCCATCTTGGCAAGGCGAGCCGCTTCGGCTTCGGCGGCAGCCTGCTTCTCGGCCTCCAGCTTTGCCAAGCGCTGCGCTTCGGCTTCGGCTGCGGCTTGCTTCTCGGCTTCGATCTTCGCCAAGCGCTGAGCTTCTGCCTCTGCTTCAGCCTGCTTCTTGGCCTCAACCTTGGCAAGACGGGCCGCTTCTACTTCGGCTGCGGCTTTCTTCTCAGCTTCCATCCCGGCAAGGCGTTTTGCCTCGGCTTCCTGCGCGGCTTGCTCAGCCGCCTGCGCCTCGGCCTGTTTGAGCACCTGGGCTTCGGCCTGTGCCTGTGCGTCCGCAATAGCCTTTTCGGATTTGGCGATGTACGATGCGACGCCCCTGTCCTTCAAATATCCGAGCTTCACGCCTTCGGCCTGCTGGGCCTGCTGAATCTCCTGGAAGACCTTTCCCGCCTCGGCGTACTTGCCTTCCTTATACAAGGCCTCGCCATCGTTGTAGCGGGCAAGAAGCTGTTGTTTGACCTGCTCCTGCTTCTGCTCCATCTCGGCGACCTGTCTGGCCTTGGCCGCTTCGATGATCTGGTCGTCCACGTTTTCAAGGTAGCTTCGAAGCCTGCGATCCGCAAAGTATCCAAGGCTTATATTGTTGAGTGCCGCGGTGTCGCTTACTTCCTGGAGGACGGGCTTGGCCTCTACATAGTTACCCGCTTTATAGAGACTCTCACCCTGCTTGAACTTTTCGGCGAGTTCGTCCTTCAAGCCGGCGGCGGCCTCCTTCTTCTCGGCCTCGGCCTCGGCCATCCCGGCAGTCTCCTGCGCCTCTTCGGCCACAGTTGCGACTGCGGCGGCCTCCTCTATTTTCTTGCCGCTCTTGGTGATGTAGGAATTGAGCCCGCGGGTAGTCCAAAAACCAAGATCGACACCCTGCGCCTCAGCGTCGTTCCTGATCTCGGTGAAGGCCTTCAGGGCTTCGTCGTACCGGCCCTCCTTGTAAAGCCCTTCGGCGGCCTTGTAGCGCCCGACCAGCACGTCGCGCTTCATGTCCGCGCGCTTCTGCTGGATGTCGCCCAAGTACTTGTCGATGGTTCTTTCGACACCCTTGTCAAGCTCAGCACCGGATGCGGCCGCCTCGCTGCGCACGGCAAGGAAAGCCTGCTCGGACTCATCGAGCTTGCCATCCTTGTAGAGGGCCTTGGCGTTCTCGACCTTCTCCATGAGGAGGTCCTGCGTCGAGGTGCTTGCCTCGCCCGGCTGCTTCTGTGCGTGGGCTACCACGGGCAGAAAGAAATTCAGGGCTACGACGAAGCCCACGAGGAACAGACCGACACCAATTGCCTTCTTCAACGCTTCCTCCTTTCGACCGCGCACGCAGCGGAAATTCACTTCCGCTTCGGGGCCACGACACGCGTTGCATACCAGACCATGCAAACCCTGCAGCCGCCGTGCACGTCGCGAACTCTGGCGCCACCAGTCTCGCGCCAACGAGACCAATGGCAGCCGTGAAGAAAACCATCGTTTACAGGTTAGAGAACCATTTTCTAAATAGCATCCGCCCGGGTCTTCCATTTCATCCGAAGAACGCCCTTGCGGTCCGAATACACGATTTGGGCGGTATCATACAGTACATATTCCACGTTGTCAACCGACAAGATTGCCCCAGTTTCAGGGTTAAATCTCGTCGTTGTATTTCTGCTCTCTATAGCCTTTGGCAGCATACGGCTGCTGAGCAGAACACACTCCGTCGAAAAATCGACCGGCTCCTTGATCGGAATCCCCGAATTGTCCACTATCATGCGTCCGTTGGTATCTTTCTTGTCCAGTACGACCACACGCCCTATGGGTTCGCCGGGAGCCACAAGGAACGACTGCATCGCCCAGCTACTGCTGACCGGGAGCCATTTTTTCACGACGATGCTGGCCTTTCCCTCGGCCGGCATTATGCCGGTCAGGAAAAACTCCGTATCAGGCTTCGGCGCCACCACGGGCGTCTCCGGAGCATAGGCCGTCTGCATTAATTCATTAACCACACGCCCGGTCACATTGGCCGCCCAGAAACGGACACGGTAAACATACTCCTGGTCCGGATTGACGTCGGTGTCGACAAACATCGTGATTTCGCCGAACTGGACAATTTTCTTGGCCTCGGCCTCTTTCGGCTTTTCCTCCTCCTCGCTGGCGGCGGCAGTTTCGCTCTCTACGACGGCCTGTCTCTGCATGGCCACGTAACGCCCATAGGCGCCGCCACCGCTGAACCCATTCGCCTCCAAAGCCTGCTTCAGAAGGTCGGAGTCAGAGAGTTCCGGCGAACTGCGCCTCAGCATTTTCATGTCCTGGTTGATACCCATGATTATATCACGTACGTCGCGGCTATCCTCAGGCGTGAACCTCCGGAGCCGCACACCCTCGCTCACCAGACGTCGCAATTCCGCCACGTCGATCAGGCCGTCATGAAGGGCGTCAAAGAGGTCGCTCGCAGAGTAGAAATCGGCCATGGAGGACTGCGACTCATCCCGTCTGCGCACGGCCTCCTGCTCCTTAAGCGTCACCGACGCGACCTTCTGCGCCAGTTCGTAGAGCTCGTTCGGCGTCATGTACTCCCGGCTGCCTTGGCGGGTCTTATTCTCGAACGGCCCGATGCCATCGGACGTCACGACCGCCCTGTCAACCTGGGCGCCGATAAAATCGAGCGTGCCTTTGGTGTCGGGCTGGTTGCTGTTAATCTCCCACGTCACGGCCACATAACCCCTGTCGCCCTGCGCAACGACGTCAGCCGGAGGCAGTATCTTCAGGTCGACATCATCGGTGAGTTTCGGCCAGATCAGCGCATCTATCAGAGGCTCCTGCGGCGGCACATTCTCAAATTCGCTCAAACCCGCCAGCAAGTCCTCAACGGACGGGGCGTTTTCCTTGACCGGGCGGCTGTCAAGTGCAATGGATATTTTGGTCAGTTCGGTGCTGAAGTCGCGCCTGACGGTCCAGGGCCCATAGAACACAAAACTGTAGAGCAGGCCCAAACCAAAGAGACCGACAAGCCCCTTTTCGAAGTGAAGAAACAGCAGTTTCTTTATATTGTTCATCTCAGTGCTCCCACACACAAACCGCGCTGTCTACAACACGAAAGCGCAACGCGCCTATTTACCGCCCGCGGCGCCACCCTTGCCTTTTTTGGCTTCGGCATCCTCAAGGTTTTTCTTTTCGAACTCTGTCGAGATATAGTCCCATGCCTCACAGTAAAGGCTCACCTGCACAAGGGGGACGTAGACGGGCTTAGAAGGGTCAAAAGCCCTCTCTATGAAGTAGCCGTCAGGCATGAGCATCACATTCTTGTTCTCCAGGAGTTTCTCCAGAAGTACGGGGAAATACCTGAAGTCCATCTGGAATTCCAGCCGCATCGGGAACCGCCAGAATGTTTTGGTCGAGTCGGGGCCGTTGAGCGCATCAGTCGCGTTCGGGACGTAGTCAAGCGTCACGCTCGTCACGGCCTTCACACCGCTGTCCGGGTCCGAAAACAGGTCGACCAACTCCTTTAATATCCAATACTGTTTCTGGCTTATCCTGATCTGGGCCGGAGTCGGTACACGGTTTTCGAAATTTGCGGCCTTGGGAAGCGGCTGCGTCCTGGCGTCTGCCAATCCTGCCTTGGAAAGCTGCAGAGAAAGCTGGTCATAAGCATTCTTGTAAGCAATCTTGTATTGCTCGGGGTCGGGCGTTTCGCCGGGGGCCGGAGGCGCAATGAGAAAGTCCACGTCCATGTGCCGGTCGCTTGCCTCCAGCATTCTGTGCAGGCTCTCGCGCTGCTCTTCCCAAGCCTTGCGATATTGCTCGGCCTCGGTCAACGCCAAGGGGCTGATAACCGTCACTTTAGCCGCGCTTTTCTCGAGAGTGCCGACCCTCTTGACCGCGTCGCTTCGTGCCTTCTCATATGCGCCGCGCCTCTGCGCAGCCAGCATGTATGACGGAATGGAGATAACCAGCACCGCGCCAACCAGTATTACATAGAAGAGATTGTTCTTAAGAAAGTCCATGATCTATCCCTCTGACAGGGGTTCTTCGGCCCCTTCTTCCGGCGTTTCTGTAGCTTCGACAGCCGCATCGGTCTTGTACACCCACTGTATCACGGCCGTAACGTAGTCCACCTTTTTGTAGCTCGCGGCGAGGTCTCCGGCAGGCTGGCTATACAATCTTGCGTGGGTTTCGGGGTGCTCCCAGTACGGATCCGTACTCGATGAGATCATCTCACAGTAGAGCACGCCGGGGCGCGTCTTTATTTCCTTGCACATCTCCCTGAAGTAGTCGGAGCCATTCGGATTGCTCGTCTCCACAATAAGGTTGGCCATCTGCGCCCATCCGGAAAACTTCAACTTCGCGTCCTCGCTCCTGGTGCCTGTCACTTTCGCCGTCTGGGTGCCTTTCGAGCGCATATCAAGGAACGCCTGGCTCCTTTCCAAACGCCTCTGCTCCTGCATAGCAAACCTGTCGGTCTGCATGGCGTCCCTCTCATCAAGCGTCTTCCTCTTCGCCTCAACTTTCTTCTTGGCCGCCGCCGCCGCAGATTGGATGAACGACTCCTTCTGGACACTGTTCACGGAGAAGATATCGTCCTGTTTTTTCTGTGTTTCAGCCTGAGGGGTCACGAGTTTCGAGAGGAGGGCCCCCTGCGTGCCGGAGTCCATGGCGATTGCCTGGATATATACCGGGTACTCCTGGTCCGCCGGAACGCTGGCAACGAGCGCCTTGAAGGCGGCAAGCTGCTCCACTCTGCGCTGTTTGGTGTCCAACATGGCGGTGATATCGGTTCTGATGCTTTTCACGTCGACAAGTGCATTGTATTTCTTCTGATCCTCGATCTTATCGTTGACAAGCTTGGCGACGGCGGTCTTGGTCACATCGAACTGCGTCGGCATGGTGTAGGCCGCAAGCGCAGGCCACGCGAAGACCGACGCCAGCAGCGCGGCCGCAGCGATAAAGAACGGCCTCTTCTTCTTGAGCAGCCTCTCCTTGATTATCGTCGGAGGCATCAGAGTCGTGTCTATGCCGCCAAGGCCAAGGCCCTGTACGACGAGGCCAAGCGCAGCGCCGAATGCCGGCCCGCTCTTTTTGAAGAACTGCTGGTTTACGGCGGAATCGACGAAAATGTTGTTGGTCTTCTCAAAGACCGCGACCGGGTACGCGAGGCCCGCTTCAAGGAACCTCTGCACACCGAACATCCTGAAGCCCGACCCGAAGCCGAGCAGTTTGACGAGCTTCGCGGACTTGTGCAGCGACCTGTAATACCCAGCGGACCTTTGTATCTCGTCAAGAAGGCTCCTGAGCGACGGCCTGAGCGCCTCGAAAATCTCCTGCGCTTTTTTGGAGCGTTCCATATTCCGCTTGAGGTTCTCGGCCTGTTCGAAATCCATGTTATACTTTGTTGCGATAGCGCGCGTGAAGTCGTTGCCGCCTATCGGAAGGGACCTGGTCCAAACACTGGCACCGTCCACGACGACAAGATTCGTATTCTCGGCGCCGATATCGACAG
Organism: uncultured bacterium; assembly: GCA_937863625.1. Classification (GTDB taxonomy): domain Bacteria; phylum Planctomycetota; class DG-23; order SLPQ01; family SLPQ01; genus CALMGO01. Next base: position 6,920 of record CALMGO010000458.1, on the reverse strand, counting down.
CCATTATCGCACCGTCTTCCATCGGCTGATCATAATGCACGCAGTTGTAGAGCGCCACGGCCGCCAACTGGATATTCTCGACCTCAATCCCGCTGACCATGAGGTTTGACAGGAAATCAAATATCGCCTCGCGGCGCATCGCGAAAATACCTACCTCCAACTCCTCGCCGGGCGCGTAGTTACGCTCGATAACCTGGTGGTCCCAGATCACGTCCTCCAACGGGAATGGAATCTGCTGTCCGGCCTCGTACCTGACGATGTCAGGGACTTTGCGCCGGTCGACAGGGGGAAGCTTGATAAACCTGATGAGGGCGGCTCGGCCCGCGGCAATTGATACGCTGAACTGGCTGTTTTCTACGTCATTGCGGCTAAGGAACGTCTGAAGTGCCTCACGGATTGTCGCGCTTGCGTCTGTCCCAGCCGTGGAGAGTGGCTGGCGGTATTCGATGTGGTCGAACGCCATCACTTCCAAGAGCGCTCCGGCCGCACGCGCCTTGACCGCCTTGAGGGCACACTGGCCTATGTCTATTCCCCATACCGCTATAGCAGCCATATCCAATCCTCCTTGAAGTAGCGCTGCAGTGACACCTGGCCATCACACGGTGAAAATGTATCTGGGCTGCCCTCAAAATACCGATTTTAGGGCGACTTCCAACACTGTCAAGCCAAATTTCTGCGGCCAGAAGGCCTTAATTCCATTCATGTCATGCACTTCCCACACAAACACCATCGAGCCCGGTCACACTGTACAAGCGAGGCCGCTTCGGTACACTATACTATGTTCGAACGCCCAAATTGTTCCCGGAAAAATCTGACAAATGACGAACTTTTGTCCAAAACTCTCGGTCAGGGTCCACACGCTCGGCTGCAAGGTCAATTTCTGTGACTCGAACGCGATGTGTCAGGCCCTTCTTGATGCCGGGTTCCGCCTTGCCGCCAGCGCTCCCGCCGACGTGGAAATACTCAATACCTGCGCCGTCACCGCCAGAAGCGTCGCGAAGGCCCGCACGCTAATCCGCCGGATCCGCTCGGAAAATCCCCGCGCCTTCCTGCTTGTGACAGGCTGCGCCGCACGGCTTCCCGGCGAGGTGCTTTCTTCCATCGGCGAGGCCAATGCGGTATGCCCTACATCCGAGGACGCCGTAGACCAAGTCCTTGGCCACTTCGGCGGCGGCGGGCACACAGCCCTCTCTGGAGGTTTCGACCTTGGCCGGACGCGCGCTTTTGTCAAAATCCAGGACGGGTGCGAATCGTTTTGTACATACTGCGTAGTCCCTCACGTGCGCGGCAACCTCAGGAGCCTCGATGGTAAGGCCGTCGTGTCCCTTGTCGAAAAGGCCCTTTGCGAGGGGTTTCGCGAGGTCGTTCTCTGCGGCGTGCATCTGGGACACTACGGCAGAGACCTCGCCGGCACCACTTTTGCCGATATTCTGCGGCTTGTGGCAGCCGTTCCGGGCGATTTCCGCATAAGGCTCAGCTCAATCGAACCATTGGAGATCACCCGCGAGATACTTGATATGATGGCATCCGCTCGTGTCTTCTGCCCCCATCTGCACCTGCCTCTCCAAAGTGGGTCTGACCGGGTACTTCGCGCCATGAACAGGCCCTACACCGCCGAGAGCTTTCTCGAAACCGTCGCCACGGCGCGCGCCACGCTGAATAATCCTGCCATTACGACCGACATTATGGTAGGCTTCCCAGGTGAAACTGACGAGGATTTCGCGGCGACGCTCGATGTGGCGCGCAAAGCGGCCTTTGCCAGGGCGCATGTCTTCATTTTTTCGCCGCGCGAGGGAACTCCGGCGGCAACCATGCGTCCGCTCGTGCCTCACGAGGAAGGTGCGCGGCGCTCGCGCCTTGTTCGTGAGGCGTCGGCGCGCACGGCCGCGGACTACCGCGCCACGCTCGTGGGAACGACCGCCGAGGTGGTCGTGGAGGCCGTGTCAAACGGCTTCGCCGAAGGTTTCTGCGCAAGGTACCAGAGGATTCGCTTTCCCGCCGGCGGGGAACTGACAGGCTCCCTGGCGAGCGTATATATAGAGGGGCTTTCGCCTATGGACTCTTCTATGATAGCAGCCCTTACCGGAGCTGAAAAACCGGAGGTGTGCAATGAGTAAGCAGTCGGAAGTTGTTTTGGCGACGCTCCTGGGCCTTTGTTTGTGGTCCACGGCCCCCGCGGATACGATGGTCCTCAAGAACGGGCAGGTCCTCGACGGCAAGGTTACCAAGTCCGGTGACGACGTGACGATCGAAATGCCCTACATGACACTGCGATTTGCGACCGAAGAAATAGCCAGCATCGAATACGGCCCGTCTCCCGTCGACGTCTATAAAGAGCGCCTCGCCGCGCTGTCCAAAGACGACGCCGAGGGACATTATCAGTTGGGGCTCTACTGCGAAGAAAAGGCGATGATGTCTCATGCGCGCGAGCAGTTTGAAGAAGCCATCTCAATAAAGGGCGACCATGAGGCAGCTCGCGCCAAACTCGGCTACGTCAAGAACGGCGACACATGGATTACGCGCGAACAAGACATGGCCAATAAGGGATATGTCCTTTACCGGGGGCGCTATATCACCGTGGAACGCGCCGACGCCCTCGCCGAACGCGACACCGCGGTGAAGCGCGAGTCAGACGCCACTATCACCGTTCGCAGCCTCGTATACCTCATAGCTCAAGCCTCCGATCCGGCAAGTTTCGAGGCGCGCGACAAACTCGCCGGCGTCAGCGACCCTGCGGCGCTACCCGCTCTGATCGACGCCACGTATCACTCAAACGCCGCCGCACGGTCGAGCGCCCTTCTGGCGCTTCTCAACTACCGCGAGGACGACGCGGCCCTGGCTGCGCTTGACGTTGCTTTTGACGATCCCGTCCCGGACGTGCGCTATCAGGCGTTTATCGTTCTCAACAAGAAGCAGAGCGAGGCGGTATTCCAGAGCGCGTTGAAGGCGCTGGATTCATACTACGACAACACCCGCTTCAGGGCCGCCGAAATCCTCGGTGCTATCGGAGACAGCCGCGCCGTGCCATATCTCATCGAGGCCCTTTCCTGGACACGCGTCAAATATAATCCGCCCGCGCAGCGCCGTTCGAACAGGATTTCGACTTATCTGCCTCCGAGTTACGTTGTCGGCTTCAGGGCCAAGGTCGCCCCCGGAGTAGTTGCATACGAACCCATATATGCCGTACGTGACCGTTACGGAAGGATTGTAACCGAGCCATACTACACGCGGATAGACGAGTGGGATGAACTCCCGCCGACAACCGAAGAGGTCATACTAAATTACGAGGCGCTTAGCGCGCTGCAGGCCCTCACCGGCCAGGACCTTCGTTTTGACAAAGAGGCTTGGCGTTCATATTATCTTGCCAACAGACAGCGTCTGACTCCGTCCTCACGGCAGTAAGTCCGGCAGTACGCCGGCGGTGACCGGGGTTGTCTTTGTGGAGTCGGCCTTCTCTCTCGGCCGATACCTCCCAGAGGACCGGTAACTGCCAGCGCGACGCGCCAAGTTCGGAATAGAAGGCTACCCTGCACCTGGAAAGGACTACCCTTGGCCAAAGCCGCCGATTTCTGGAACGCCATTGACCTCTATGATTCTTTTCTCATAACCAGCCACGTAAGGCCCGACCCCGACGCTCTCGGCAGCGAGCTCGCGCTGGCGATGTTTCTCGGCAAGCTCGGCAAGACCTGCCGCATTGTAAACGAAAGCCCCCTGCCCACGTCCTGCACCTTCCTGCCGCACTCGGACATGGTGCTGACGTACCCGGGCGGCATGGACTTCGACTACCAGGCCGTCATATGCCTCGACGCGCCGGACATATCGAGAACCGGCACAGTCGGCGCGGCTATCGGAGACGTGGCGCTTCTCGTCATCGATCACCACCCGTATAATTCGGCCGCCCCGGACTTTTCCTGGGTAGATCCGTCGGTGTCTTCGACCGGGGAGCTCATTTACACTTTTGTGTCATACCAGCGCGAACTCATCGACAGCGACATCGCCACATGCCTCTACGCGGCGATTCTCACCGACACAGGCCGCTTTACCTACGCCAATACCTCTCACAAGACCCTCCAAGCCGCCGCCGACCTCGTGTCGCTTGGCGCCGACCCCTCTTACGTCGCCGAAAGTTACTACCAGACTGTCACGGACGGTCAGATGCATATCTTCGGACTCGCCGCGTCAAGAATGCGGCGCGCCGCAGACGGAGCAGTCGCCTACACTTCGCTTTCGGACGAGGATTTTCGGAGCGCAGGAGTCGGCCCGGAAGTCGCGCAGGAACTAGCCGAACTCCCTCGCTCCCTTGCCGGTGTCCGCGTCGGCGTGCTCCTCAGGGACGTAGGCGGCAAGGTCAAAGTCAGCCTCAGAAGCAAGTCCGGCACGGACGTAAAAGGCATAGCCGAGCACTTCGGCGGCGGCGGACACCACGAGGCGTCGGGATTTTTGCTTGAGTTGCCACTTGCACAGGCCGAAATAGAGGTCATAAGGTTTCTGGAAGAGACCCTCAAATAGCGACACGGGTGAAGCAAGGAGGCTTCAAAACGTGACGGAAGGACGCATCCCACTCACAATATATAGTATCTGTGTCTACTTCTGCGAAGGTTCCCGCCCACCACTGGTGGATTTCTCCTTCACGCTTGAGAAACGCGAACACTTCGGCACCGTTGCGTCCTCCCAGTACGCCCGCCTAAACACTTTCGACAGCGAGATTTTCGACCGCGAAATCCAGGTCGACGGCGAGGGGCGCTATCGCGTCTATGTGCCTTTTGAGGAAATCGGCGTTCTGGAGGTCGTTGACGCTGCAAAAGTAATTCTTGAAAGGTTCTATGACCGACAGGTGAGCCTCAATGACTTTGAGGTCGTAGACCCGCCTTCGGCCAAAGAGGTTCGCGCGGCGTACCAGCACTGGCTACGCCTGGCCCATTCCTGACGCCTCAGCGTCGAGAGCGCGCCCGGCGAAGAGCAACAGCAAGGCCGCAAGCCCCAGTGACGCCAGGCTTATAATGCCGCCAAAGCGCAGGCTCGGCGGTTTGAACTCAAAAACCACCTCACGCTCGCCCGCGGCGACCACGCAGCCGAAGAAGTCGTGGTAGGCCCGGAGCACTGGTTGGTGCTCTCCGTCTACGGTGGCCCGCCAGCCCTCATGGTAGCTTTCCGACATGACGAGTATCTGACTTCCCGGCGCACGCGTGGCAAGCCGTATGAGGCCGGGGCGGTCCTCCATAATGCTCACCTCGCCGGGAACTGATTCGTCGATATCCACCGGCTCGTCCAGAAGCACCGTAGTGGACACGTCGATATCATACAGTCTCGTCTGATCAGCCCTTCTGACAAGCCATTCACTCACGAGGCGCGCCCTGGGCAAAGGGGCACTCGCCTCCACCCACGAAAAACCATCCCCCTCCCCTGTCTCGTCGGTGGACTCGGCCCGTTTCCACATCACCCCCGCCACGCGCGATTCGTTTTTGCTTTCGTAGTCGAGCTGCCTTGCGGGGACAAGGCCTGCGTAGCCGTAGACGAGGTTGTACCCGTGCAGTGTCCATGCGTCGCTTGCCGTCATCTCCGACGCAACCCTGAAACCGAATGCTTTCGGCGGCAGGGGCTCGGATTCGGCGGCTGTCTTGATCGTTCCCAACGGCCATTTTCTCGCGTAAGAAAGGCCGTATACCGCCTGGTCGGCTGCTGCAAAGAGCACCAGCAACGCAAGTCCCGCCCGCCAGCCGCGAAGCGCCGCAGCCAGGAGCACCGTCGGCACCGCCACCAGTGCGGCTCCCCCTGCGACAGCCCACCCGTATCCGAGGCCGTCCTCAATCGGAGACTCCCATCCCCCGTAGGGGCTTTGAAGCCAGCGGTCAAGGCACACAGCCGCGAGGCCTGCCAGCGGCATGATTGCCAGCCAGTAGAGTCTCTTCCAAGGGAGCTTTTTTGAGGCGGACTCGGCCGAGAGCGCCGCCATCTCAAAGGCAAGGGCAGCCGGCACGGCCAAAGCAAGGTGCAATAGTGCTATATTTCTTGCCGGAGCCCTGAAGAGGCCCACCACCGGCATTCTGGAAAGAAACAGGCTGAGGATTCCCCTGTCTCCAAGCGCCAAGTCGAACGCAACGATTGCGAGAATTACAGCGCCCCACGCGAGCCTCTTTTTCTCTCCGAGTGTTTTCCAGCACACAACCAGCAACACCAGAAGCACGGGCACCGCCGCACCGAGGTACATTCCCAGTTCGTGCGTGCTGTCGCCGGACACTCGTCCGGGCATAAGGTACGGAGCAACAAACTGCACGAGGTCGGCCCATTTGAGTGAATGGTTAAATCTGTATTGAAACGACGTCGCGCCCCTCACTGAATGCCGAAAGAGATCCACGGTCGCCGCCAGCTGCACCGCGCCCAACCCCACCCCTATCACCTTCGCCGCAATCGCTTCGGGTATCACCCATCTGTTGGACCGTTTCGAAAAGATAAGCACGACGTAAAGCGTCTCGGCCACCACCGAAAACCATACGTATTGCGGATACCCAAGGAGAATCTGCGACCCTGTAAGCGCCGCCACGCCTGTCGCGGCCAACGCAGTGCCGCTTCGCGTCCTGCCCCTTGCCAGCACATCGAGACAGAAAAGCAGCCACGGAATATGCGAGACTACGGCGACGCCATTTATGTGCATGATGTGCAGCAGGTTGAATCCTGAAAACGCAAACGTTATCGCGCCGAAGAGCGCAGCGTCACTGCGCACCTTCCACCTTCGCAGGAAAAAGTACATGCCAAAGAGGGCAAAGATGTATCCCGACAGGATTTCCAAGTTAAACGCCGTCATGAGGGGCAGGAACCTGTACAGCGCCAGGTGCATAGGATGGTACATCCCCACCTGCCCATCACCGTGCAGGTAGTACCCGCAGAAGAGCCCCGGCATCCATGTGAAGCTGTCCCCCCGC
>CALMGO010000457.1 GCA_937863625.1 uncultured bacterium | reverse complement strand
CCTGAGGTATTTCTGGACGTTGCGAAACGCGTCCTTTCCGAAAATGATGCTGCCTGCGGGCTTGTCTTTGGCGACGGCCCGATGCGCGAAGACCTTAAAGACGACGCAAAGCGCTTTAAAGGGAGGTTAACGTTTTTCGGCGACACGCAGTTCCCCGAAATTGCGCATGCGTGTCTTGATTGCCTCGTGCTGACGAGCATATGGGAGGGCTTCCCTAATGTGGTTCTCGAAGCGATGGCGTCGGCCCGGCCGGTTGTCGCAGTGCGCATGCCGGCCAATGAGGAGTTAAGAGTCGACGGAATAACAGGGTTACGTGTCGATGATGACGCAGAGGCAATAGCCGCCGCCGTCGCGAGGCTCCTCGCGGCTCCGGAAGAGGCGACTCTCATGGGACTGCGCGGGCGGGAGCGGGTTCTGGCGCTCTATTCCATGGATAAGATGGTTGAGGCATATCAGAACCTCTACGGTGATGCACGCAAAACCCAGTGCGGTGGAAGGACACACGACTGATGTGCGGAATATGCGGATTCATAAAAGACAGGATTCGAAGAGATGACGCTCTGAGACTTCTCGAACGTATGACTTCGAGGCTCGTCCACCGCGGACCGGATGATGACGGGCTGTTCGTCACCGAAGACGGTTCCGTAGGACTTGGACACCGCAGGCTTTCGATCATCGATCTTGCGGGCGGCCACCAGCCCATGACCAATGAGGATGGCTCGGTCCGGATTGTCTTTAACGGCGAGATATATAACTTTCAGGAGCTCCACGCCGAGCTCGAAAAGGCTGGACACGTCTTTAAGACTCGAAGCGATACGGAAACCATCGTTCACCTCTACGAAGCGGAAGGTCCCGCGTGCGTCGAGCGTCTGCGAGGGATGTTTGCCTTTGCGATATGGGATGACAACAGGCGGCGCCTATTTATTGCGCGCGACAGGCTTGGCCAGAAGCCGCTCTACTACAAGGCCGACAGCGGCCGGTTCTGGTTCGGCAGCGAACTCAAGGCCATCATAGCCGACGACGATGTGCCGAGAGAGCTCTCGCCGGCAGCCCTCGACATGTACATGACCTACCAGTACGTGCCGCATCCGATGACGATGTTTTCCGGGATATCGAAACTGCCCCCTGCACACAGGGCCATCTGGCAAGACGGCAGGCTTGCGGTGGAAAGATACTGGGAGGTGGATTTCGACACGGAGGTACCCCGCTCGGAGGGGGAATACTGCGAGATGACACGGTCACTTCTGTCGGAAGCGACGAAGATGCGCCTCATCGCCGACGTGCCTCTGGGCGCGTTTCTTTCAGGCGGCATAGACTCGTCCATAACGGTCGCTCTCATGGCCAAGTCCTCCAGCGAGCGAGTGAAGACATTCAGCATAGGGTTTCGCGAGAAGAAGTTCAACGAGACCGACTACGCACGAATGGTCGCAGAGCGCTACAACACAGAGCATACCGAGTTCATAGTCGAGCCACGATGCATGGAGGTGCTTGGCGATCTGGCCTGGCATTATGATGAGCCCTTTGCGGACTCCTCGGCCATACCGACTTACTATGTCAGCAAGCTAACCGCGCAGAAGGTGAAGGTCGCCCTCTCAGGCGACGCAGGGGATGAGAACTTCGCAGGGTATCCTCGTTACAGAGCGGTCAAGGTGGCGGCCATGTACGACAAGTCGCCGTCTCTTCTGAAGGCGCTTTTTGCACCGGGACTCTGGCGTCATCTTCCCGTGTCGGTCGAGCAGAAATCGCTCCGACGCAGGGCGAAGAAACTCGTACTCGGGCTGAACCTTCCTCCCGAAGAGCGCTATCTCAACTACATAGCGATTTTTGACGAGGCTCGCAAGCGCGCGTTGTACAGTGAAGGCTTTGCCGGACGGCTCTCTGCGGCGGGCAGCGCGATAGAGTTCCTGTTGGACACGTACCGGCGTGCGCCGCGCAGGGATTTTGTCAGCAGGACGACATTTGTGGACCTTATGACCTACCTGCCGTGCGACCTCCTGACAAAGGTCGACATAGCCAGCATGGCCCATTCGCTCGAAGTCCGCAGCCCATTTCTCGACCACAAGGTCGTGGAATTCGCCGCCGCGATGCCGATAGGCATGAAAATGCGCGGTTTTAACGGCAAGTACATACTAAAGAAAGCCTTTGCTGATCTTCTGCCACCAGAGATAATCAGCCGCCCGAAGATGGGTTTCGGCGTACCCATAAGCCGATGGTTCCGCACCGAACTGGCGGGCTTCATAAGACGCGTGCTCCTCGACAAGACCACCGTCGACAGGGGGATATTCCACAGGGAGGCGGTTGTCAGCCTCATCGATGAGCACACGACCGGAGTCTTTGACCACGGCTACAGGCTCTGGTCGCTACTAATGCTCGAACTGTGGCACAGAACGTTTATTGACGCCCCCGGCGACGTGCCACTCGACAATCTGTCCGAACTTCTCTAAAACCCCATATCCTCTTGCCGCGTTCAAACGGCGTTCTATAATTGCTCTGGTCGTTCAACTGCTTCGGGAGACATGAAATGGACCCTCTTGCTCTTGTTGGCGGGCCCAAGGCCAAGAAGACGCCATATGGCACTGGAAAGCGTTTCGGCGAAACGGAGCTCACGCAGCTTCGCGAAGCGCTTGAGCAGAATACTCTCTTTTACGTTCACGGACACAAGGTCAAGAAGCTCTGCAAGGACTTCTCGCGCATGCTCGGAGTCCCGTACGCAGTCGCGAGCTCGAGCGGCACCGCAGCCATCCACGTTGCGCTGGGAGCACTCGGCATCTCAGTTGGCGATGAGGTAATCACCTCCCCCATTACCGACATGGGGACTCTTGTCGGCATACT
>CALMGO010000456.1 GCA_937863625.1 uncultured bacterium | reverse complement strand
ATCGCGGCGCACAAAGAGCATCTGCCGGGCTGGTAAGCGCAAGCGTGCGGCGCGTTTTAGATGCCGAGGCTCTTGCGGTGAAACTCGAGGGCCTGGGGGAAATGCGCGTCCCAGTAATCCCATTCGTGTATGCCGGGGTATTCCTTGTACGTGTGCTCTATGCCGAGAGCGGACAGGTGCCGGTGAAAGCGCCTGTTTGAATCGATGAGAAAGTCGCTCTTGCCGCAGTCGAAGCGTATGGCAGGGACGCTCTTGGAATCGATTTTCCCGGCGAGCGCAAAGACATCGTCTTTCCCACCTGCGGGGGACTCTCCGAAGACGCGGAGGAGTTCTTTATTTTGCGGGTCGGGCGGGTCGGTTGCGCGGGCAAAGGCGCTCGAATGCGCGGCCACCGAGGCGAAGACGCTCGGATGTTTGAGCGCGAGTTTCATAGATCCGTAGCCGCCCATCGACAGGCCGCCGATGGCGCGCGCCGCGCGGTTTTTCTTTACCGGGAAGAATTTTTCCACGAAAGAGACCGTGTCCTTCATGATGTGCGATTCATAGGCGAAGCCTTGTTTTGCGTCGGTGTACCAGCCTCGGCCGCCGTCAGGCATCACCACCACGAGCGGCAGACCGGAGACGTAGCGTTCGATGGACGTGAAGCGCGTCCATGCGGTGTGGTCGTCCGAGAGGCCGTGAAGCTGGTATAGAGTCGCATAGGGGCCCTTTACGACGGGCTCGGGGAGGATGACGACCATCTGTGAGGACTTCTGAAGCGAATTGGAAAAGAACTCAACGGTGCAAAGCGGCATGCGTATTCTCCTTGCGGTTTTCGGTTCCTGTAGAGGCGATTTCCGTACGGCAGGATTCTACGCGCGCGGCGGCCCGGCGAAAGCATAAACCGGTCGAAGCGGGCTCCGTAAGGCATTAATTGAAGAAAACCCTGCATGAGAATGGACCCACAGGGGCGTTGGCACGTCATAAGTGTGTACAGTTGCTTTGTGGACCGCCTTTTTGCGCCCGCGGCCACTCACACCAGACGATTCTGCTATCCCGAACGGCATCCCGGAAGTCCGTTCCATTTGGAGGTGTTGGATGTCGAGTCTTGACGATGCGCTGCGAAACGAACTCAAGCGCCTTTTAGCAAAGGAGTTACGCGAGGCGAATCTGGAGTCGCATCTCAAGGACATGGTCCATCACATCGGGGAGCTTGAACGACGCATCACGGCGCTGGAAAAGCAGGTCTCTCCGCATGCCCGACGCGCCAGGCGCGCAACCGCACAGGGGGCACGCAGGGGGCGCAAATTTCACGCTACGCCGGAGGTGCTCAGGAAGATACGAAACAAACTGGGCCTTACGCAGCAGGAATTTGCACGGGTCATCGGCGTGAGCGGCAACGCCGTCTGGCAGTGGGAGGCGGGCCGCGCAACACCGCGCGGCAAGACGCTCCAAAGCGTCCAGGCCGTCCGCAAGATGGGAAAGCGCGAAGCCAGAAAGCGCCTTGAAGAGGCCGCCGGGCGCGACTGAACCCTCAAAGCCCGCTGTGTCCGCTGTGAGAGCGCGCCGCTACTGCGTTTGCTTCTGGGACTGTCGGGCCTCCCAGGCTTCTCTTAAGGCCTTCGACTTTGCCGCCTCCAGCGCTTCCTTCTCGGCCTTCTTAGCCTCCCAGGCGGCCCAGGCGGCTTGGTATCTCTGGGCCAGTTGAGGATTTGCCTGAAATCCGCCGACCATATCCTGCAGCCACTTGGCGGATGTCTTCGAGTTCAGCACACTCTCAAAGCCCTCTAACCGTTCGTCCTTAGTCTTCGTGGTAAGGAGGGCGTTAATCACGCCAACCGCATTCTCTCCTGCAAGCCCCACCAGCCCACCTCCGCTCTTGATGAATGTAGTGTTAGTAGCGCCCTTGAGCCGGCTCTCCCAGAGGAGCCGCGAATCCTCAGCCTCCTTCAAGATCTCCTCCTGTGTTCGCGGCGGCTTTCCGAGCTTCGACCATGTCGTAAAGAACATATTGTGCGAATTGCCTTCCTGATCAACGAGTATCAGAACATCCGGCGCATCCGGACTGACCGTGACTTCCTTAATGAATGGGGATTTCCTGTACACAGCGATAAGCATCTCGCACGCTGTCGTCTCATCGTAGTGCTGAACAAGGTACCTGGCCTTCTTCGACCAGTATGTGTCCCTGCCCCTGCCATCTACCCCCTTCGGTATCGGACCAAATGGAGGAATATCTGCAGGAGGGTCGCCGGGGTCCGTCTCGACCCTGTAGTCATACGGGGGGTACTCACGGCCCCGCTGCACCAATACGTCGTTGACGTAGATATCCACTCCCCGGCGTTCGACGACATACGGGGCGTCGATGTACTTGCCGTCCACAAAGAGAAACCCCGTCTCAATCGGCTCGCCCTTCGTTACGCCGAGGTCCTCCACGGCAGTGCCTGCGTAGAGAACCGCCGCAATAAACGCCAACACCACCACTGCAAGCCATTCTAACCTTCTCATACGTCCCCCTTTCCTTTCTCCACGGCAGATACCACAGCGGAGCGGGCAGGCATGTCGGCCTGCCCCCGGGTCTTATACGTAGGTCGGGTGAGTTGCGCCTAATGTTTTCTCGTCCTGTCGCCGCCTGGAACATAATAGATGGTATCTGCCTCTCGCCAACATCCATAACGTACAAGAGAAGCAAAGGCAAGGTAAAAGGGGAAAAGACACCAGCCATCCGAGTCGGGCAAGCGGCAGCGGAGCCGCAGAAAGTGGAGCAGATGAACACCGGTTTCAACCTGTTTTTCACACTGGTGGCAAGCCACCAGTGCCACACAAAAAGGGGATGCCAAGAATAGAATCCCCGTC
>CALMGO010000455.1 GCA_937863625.1 uncultured bacterium | reverse complement strand
GGAGTCTGTAAATCTCGTCGTCGGAAATTGCCGAGAAACGCATCGTAGTCACAAGGGTCGGGTTCATTTGCTGCTCCTTTTGCTACAAGGACAGAGATTTCCAGACGCAATAGAAGCGAAATGATAACTGAGTGCCTGCCCACCGGCAACTGCCACGTGGGCATCTGCCACAGATGGCGCAGTGCAAGCCACGCAGGAGAGTATCTCTGTCATTCAAGTGAGCGCGCGACGCGCAGGCCATCGGAGAGGCTGCGGGTCTTCGGGTCAAGGCCGCTGCGGTTGGCCGACCGAGGCCCCACATCGCCGTGCGTCCATGAACCGCCACGAACGACGCGATAGGACAGACTGCCCGGGTCGCCCCCGGGCGGGTCGTCGACAGGGCTTCTCTCATAGTACCCCAAGTCGCACCAATCCTGGCACCATTCGAAGACATTTCCGTACATGTCGTAGAGGCCCCATGCATTGGGCTTCTTGCGGCCGACGGGGTGGGACTTTCGTCCGCTGTTGCCAGCGTGCCAAGCGTAGTCGCCGAGAGAGGAAGGACTGTCGCCAAAGGAGTAAGCGGTCGAGGAGCCCGCACGGCAGGCATATTCCCATTCGGCCTCAGTGGGAAGACGCAGTTGGCCGCCGGCGGCGGCGAAGAAGTCCTGACAATCATTCCACGACACGGACTCAGCCGGGCTGTCGCCACCTTTGAAGGCAAAGGACCAGTCACCCATGACGCGGGTCCACTGGTCCTGGGTAACTTCGAATTTCCCGAGGTAGAAGGGCTTCGTTATGCGAACGGTGTGAACGGGGCGCTCGTCGTCCGAACTGTCACGGACGGCCTTGGGAGAACCCATTTCAAACCGGCCAGCCGGGATGAAGACCATGGCGATTCCCGTCTTTTCGTGTGTCACCTCGGCAGCCCAACCGGTATCAGTGTAGGGCTCAGCCGAGGAGCCGCGCACGGGGCGGAAACCATCCGGAGCGCGCAGTTGGGAGTCCCCGGACGCAACCACGCCATCGGGCGAAGGAAGGCTTTCGTCGCTCGAACAGGAGACCTCCAAGACCAGGAGCGTGGGGAGCACAACCAGCAGGAGGCACCGGGGAAAGAGGTCCTTTTTCATAGCGCGTCACTCTCCTTCCATGTCTTCTTCGCCGACGCAGGGGAATCAACACAATACTGCGGCACTGGAGACACAGTGAGCAGTATAGCACTTTGCAGGCACATTCGAAGTATTATTCGCGAGCGAAACGGGAAGGAGCGGCAAGGCAACAAATGAACACCGCTCTTGAATATCAGCACGCGGCAGGAGTGAGGCACTCAACCCTCGTGGACAAGGTCGGTGTAAAGGCGGACGCGGGAAGCCGGCGTGCCGGGCGTGACAGGGCTGCCTATGGACATGATGAAACGGTTGGAATTGCGGCGGCCGGCGGCGAGCTGGCGGGAAACCTCGCGGCGGAGAGCGTCTTCGGGAGCGTTTGGCAGGAGGTTAATCGCGTCGAGGTTGCCGAGAACGACACAGCGCCCCCCTGCCCTGTCGACAACTTCGCCAATGTCTATCGTCCAGCCTTTTTTGGCCTCTTCGAGGGAGAGAGCGTCGGCACCGGCGGCAAAGAGATGCTCCCAACGGTCGGCGGGGTTACCACAGTAGTAATAGATAGCCTTCATCCCGGCGGCATGGATGGAGTCGACCATTGCGCCAAGGAGCGGGAGATTAAGGGTACTAAAGGCCTCAGGACTTATCATGTCGGAGAGGCATTCCTCAATCCAGACAGCGCGTGCACCAAGGAGTGCGGCGTGTCGCACGGCATGCACGGCGCGGGCGAGGGCCCTCTCTGTGGCGTATCGAACGAGATCCCGGCGCGTAGCGACCATTAGCATCATGCCTTCGAAACCCCAGAGGGAAGCGAGCGCCCAAAACGGGGAACCGATATAGGAGACAGGGTAAAGGTCGCGGGCAGGACCGGCAAGGAGCATGCGCGCAAGGTCATCGCGGCCGCATTCGATGACATCCTCGGGCGCATTCGCCGGGAGAGGCAAAAGTTCGTCGATTCGGCTTTTGGTCGCGGCGAGGCCTTCGAAGCGGACAGTGGCCATGCCGGAGGCAAGCGAGAAGCCGCCGACGGGCGGACGTTCGAGTTTTTCAGACGCGCCGGAGCGGGCATCGCTTCTGTACACACCGTCCGGGCGCTCGGCAACGGTGACGGCAGCACGGTCCTCGCGCGAAGCGCACATCGGGACGACAAACCAGTCCTGATTAAGGCGCGCAATAGCATCCGCGCGCCATTGGAGTTGTCTGTCGAGGTCGTTGGAAAATGCGTACCACCAGGGGCAGGACGTGACATCCTCCCAGCGGTCGCGGTAGTAGATACCTTCGTAGCAGATGACGGCCGGGAAGTCGGACGCTCCCCTCGGGGAGAAAGCGAGTTCGATTTTTTCACGTCCGGTCATAGAGGTCTCCGCGGCAGCTCAGCCTTATTGCTGGACCTCGTAGGCACCGATGTCGATGGCCTTGCCGGAGGAACGCGGGCGGCCGTCAAGGTCGATCTCCCCTGCCCTATCGTCGGCCTTTCCCGCGTCAATGGCGGGACTGCCGGGAGCGAGGCGAAAGTCAGCATTGGCCGCATCGACAAACATAGCGTCGGCCTGAATATCTCCTTCGCAGAGGCCTTCTTTCTGCAAGTCCTCAATACTGCGGAAGAAGCCGTTCCAGATGAAGCGTTCGGGCTCTACGCCTGCGAAGTAGAGGTTATGGTCGATGACGGTGCCTTCTGTGGAAGAGGGGTCGGCAACGATGGCGTAAAACGGGCCGACAAAGATGTTGTTGCGAATGGTGTTGCCGGTGGCGCCGTTGCGGAGTTGGATGCATTCGCGGGTGGTGCGATCCATTATAAAAGTGTTGTTGATGATGACGTTATTTTTCGAGGAATACTCATAACCGGCAAGGGTATCCCAGAGGGCCATTATTTTGGTATTGGAGCCGTAGAAGAGGTTATTTCGGATGATGGAGTCGGCAACACAGGTGACATTAAAGTTGGTGAAATTGTCGTGGAGGATGTTGCCTTCGATGAGGTTGTAACTCATGACGCCGTCGCCACCGGGGATAAAGGGGTCGCCATTGAATTGGATGCCGCACTTGGTGTTATTGTAGCAATGATTGCGGCGGACGACGGCATGGTCGGTGGAATTGGAGAGGTATATGCCGTGCTCTCTTTTGGAACCGTAGCAGACATTGTCCTCGACGACGATGCCTTCAGCAAAACCAGAGAAGATACCCCATGTGTTGTTGTCAAAGCAGATGCATTTGCGAACGGCAACGCCATCGGTATGGCCAACACTGATACCGGCACGGTCGGCACCGGTACATTTGAGCCCCTCGACCTCGACGTAACTGCCGTCTATGCGCAGGCAGTTTCTCCCGCCGCGGAAGAGGACATTCGAACCGGCGGCTTTAATGCGAATGGGAGAGTCCTTGGTCCCGGCGGCAGTGATTTCAAAGCCGCCGGTGTATTCGCCGTCAGCGAGCAGTACGGTGTCGCCGGGCGCGAGTTTGGCGAGTATGTCACGAAGCGTATCGGGCGCAGCCTGATAATCCTCCGCCATGACAACAACCTCCAAAGTGGCAACAAGACAAAGGGCAAAGAGCAGTTTCATCGTAAAATCCTCCGTGGGGGAATCATTCGACAGGCCAGCCATCATTCATACTGCGCGTGTGGATGCAACAGCGAAGGCGCAAGTTGACGGGGCGCCATGTTGAAAAGACCAACGCTTCTCACCAGAAGGGTGTGCTCAGAGGGACGTGAATCGGGGACAGGCACTGCCGGGAGATAACAAGCCTACTTCGCCAAGGCCCGCCAAAGGCGGCAAGCTTCGAAGACCAAGGGCGCGAGATGGAGAGTCAAAGACTCCGGAGCCAGTCCCCGATTTCACTCAAATGGCAACTGGAATGGTCTTTTCAACAAAGCGACTGAGAATCAGAGGGCTTCAATGGAAACGGCCATGGCGCCACCGGAGCCGTAGCAAGTGGTTGCAATTCCGCGGCTGTGGCCAAGGGAGCGCATGGCGTTCAAGAGAGTGACGATGACGCGGGAGCCGGATGCTCCTACAGGGTGAGCGAGAGCCACGGCGCCGCCGTAGGGGTTGATGACATCTGCGCCAAATTCACGCTTAAAGACGGGAATCTGGAGGCCGAAGGATTCGTTGGCCTCAACAATCGTAGCGGCTGAAGGTAAGGCGGCACTAACCTCGCGGACGGCATCGACGGGCGCGTGGACAAAACCAGATGGAGCCGTTTCGATGCGGGAAAACGCCGTTATGCGGGCAAGAGGCGCAAGCCCGAGGTCGTCGGCAGTCTTTTCAAGCATGAGGACGAGAGCGGATGCGCCGTCGCCGAGGGCGGGCGCGTTGTAGGCGGTGACATATCCGTACGAAACGCGGCGGTAATCGGCCTCGGTCTCTTCGGAAATGATATCGTCGCGATGGACATCGTCGAGGGGGGCAATCTCGCGCGTGAAGTCGCCTGAGTCGCTCGCTGCGCGGGCTCTGGCGTATGACTCTGCAGCGGCGGCGTTAATGTCTTCGATAGAAATGCCGGCCTCTTCAGCATACTTTGCGGCGTAGTCCTTCATATGCAGGGGCGGGCAGAACGGGCAGGCAAGGGAGTCGAGGATGTCGGCTTCGCTTATGGGCAAGCGCCGAAGAGAGTCGATAAACTCGGCCATGACGGGAGCGGGCGAGCCGGCGGGCGGAGTCTTGAGGCGAAAAGCACTGCCGCGAACCTTGCCGGGAATGCGGACGCCTTCGGCGTCCCTGGGGCCGAGGTAGTATGGGGCATTAGACCGGGACTCCATACCACCTGCGACGGCGATGCGCGATATTCCAGAGAGAAGCGAAAGGCAAGCGTCGAAAACGGCGGTCATGCCGGAGGCGCAGACGGTGTTGACGGTCTTTGACGGGCGGTCGGAGGGGATGCCGGCGGCGACGGCGGCCTGCTTGGCCGGGGCCTGCATGAGGGCGGCGGAGACGACATTACCCATGACACACTCATCGACGTACTCAGCGGCGAGAGAGGCACGCTGGAGGGCGGCAGAGATGGCAGCGGCGCCGAGCGTGACGGCGGAAAATCTGGATAACAGGCCGTCAAGCGGCCCCTGGGGCGTTCGAGCGGCGCCGACAATCACTACGCTCTGAGGTAAGACAAAAAGCATACGAGCCTCTCTAATGGAGAAACGGGCACCCGAGGCTTCAGCGGCAAGACGCCCGGACGGACCGCAAGTTTAGCCGATAAGACGCATTCGTCAAGGCACGGGGCGCTTTTACATGGGCTCCACGGTTACGAACGTCCGGGACCGAGAAGACTCCTTTGCGGCGAGGCATAGATTTACGCTCTCTATACCGGCGGCAAGCGGCGAAACGGAAGCCTCGACACCTTTTATGACCTGGAGGAAATTCCAAATAAGGACGTTATCACCGCCTGCGTGAGAAAGGGCGGAGGAGTCTATCTTATGCGTTTCGACCCTGGGGACGTGGTGCATGAACACCTTTAACTCGTCTGTATACCAATCGAATTCAATCGTGCCTTTGTAACCGCAAATGCGCGCGCCGCGGCGCGCGGCCGAGCGGCGGACGGCAAAATGCTGGGTATACGCCACCTGAACGGCTGAGTCGTACTCAACAATAGCGCGGCCGGAGTCTTCGTTGCCGGTGTCCTCGGCAAACATGCAGAGAAAGTCATTCGGCTCGATGGACTTCGTCTCGCCTCTGGAATAAAAGATGTGGAAGGGGCTTTCAAGACAGTCGATCCATTCGGAGCAATCGCGGCATTTGAGACCGGCGGGACGCGAGCCGGTGAAGATACGTTTGGAGGTCATGGCAGCGACAGAGGTGGGGTGAGCGTCGAGCAGAAAGGTAATGTAGTCGAAATCGTGAGTGGCCTTCTGGAGCCAGAGGCCGCCGGTTTCGTTTTCATCGCGGTACCAGTTACGGAAATACGTTGATGCATAGGGAGGCTCGCACCAGGCCGTGACGCTTTCTATGGTGCCGATCTTGCCTGAGTCGAGGATTTCCTTTGCCATTGAAACCAGAGGCGAGACTCGCAGCGGAAAGGATACGACAACCTCCGAGGAGATCTCGCTATCGGCGTCGGCGAGAGCGGCAAGGTCGGCCCGATTGGTGGCGATGGGTTTCTCGAGGTAGAGCGGCAAGCCGCGTTTCATGACTTCGAGGGCCATCGGCGCGTGAAGGCTGCAGCGGGTACCGATCATGACGGCGTCGAGATCCTCGGAATCAAGCATCACGGCGGCGTCAGCGTAATAGGGGCAGTCGGGGACCGGCTCACCGGAGGCGGCAAGACGGGCGGCGATCTCCTTCATGTCGGGGTCTGCAACAGCGGCAACGCGTGCAGCGGTATTGAAACTATTAATCATACGAAGCAGGGAGCGCATTCTGCGTCCGTAGCCTATTACGCCGATTTTCACGTGGCATTCCTCCATGGGGAGTGACGGGCCAATGTGTTACAGACCATAGACAATATAAACGAAGAGGCAGGCGGCCGCAACGGCGATCAGAGAGTACGGGAGGGAAATCGCGATGTAGGCGCGAAAGGAAATCGGCGAGCCACGCTTTCTCAGGAGGCCGACGGCAGCGATATTGGCCTGGGCGCCAATGGGGGTGATGTTGCCGCCGACAGAGACGCCGAGGAGGAGGCCAAAATGCAGTGCAATTGGAGTTGCGGGAATTCCGAGCGACGCGCCCATTGCAGAAACGGCGGGAAGCATTATAAGCAGAAACGGGATGTTATCTACGAAGGCGCTGACGAGCATGGAAGTGAGGACGATGACAATAAACGTGAGAACAAGGCTCTTTCCTGACACGCCCAGTATGAGGGCGGCAACGGCGTCCACCCAGCCATAGCGAGCAAAGGCCGCCACGGGCACAAAGACGGCTGCGACAAATATTACTGTCTGCCAGTCAAGCGTTTTCAGCATGGACATGAAGGAGGGGAGGCCGCCATCGGCTGAGTACTTCGAAGAAGAAGTCCCCCTGGTTTTCAGAAACAGCCAGACATAAGAAAGCAACGTAAAAAAGGCGCAAGATGCGGCGGCAAGCGCGCCAATCCCCTTCTCGACCTGTGTGGCTATGCCGAGCGAACCGACAAGCGCAAGCAGGCAGAGCGAGGGCACGACACTGATAAGGCGGGCAGAGCGTTCTGTATGGACCGTACCGGAGTGCTTGCGGAAAACAAAATAGAGAAACGCGAGGCCGGCGAGGGCGCCGACCTGGACAGCCCAGAAAATCGAAGGTCGGCCTTCGTAGATGACGAAGTCAAGAAAGGAGAGATTGGCCTCAGCCGCCAGGAGCATGCTCGGCGGGTCGCCGATGAGCAGGCCGCATCCCTGAAGGTTGGAGGCAAGCGCGCAGGCAACGAGGACGGGTTGTGGCGGGATTTTGAGGCGATCTGCAAGGCTCAAGGCAATCGGGGCGGCAACGAGAACACAAGCGACATTCTCAATAAAGAGGGAGAGGAATCCAGTCATGGCACAGAGCGCAAGTATGGCATAGACCGGAGTGCGGAACCTGGCAAGGATGGCCTCGGCGGCAACGGCGGCAGCGCCGGAGAGCATGAATACCTCCGCGCACGCGAGCGTGGCGAAGAAAACGATGACTATGGGCCAGTTGACAGCCTGGAGCGCCTCGGCAGGAGTCAAGACCCCAGCCAATACGGCAACAGCGGCAACAATCAGCGCCGTCCAGTGACGGTGTTTCTCAAGCACGAGAAAGGCCGCAAACCCTGCCAGGAACAGAATAAGCGAAGCCCACCTGCCATACTCGTCTACCGAAGACATCGGATTTCCCTCATTAGGCAGTCACGGAGACCATGAGTTCAACACCCATAGAAGAAATAGGTCCACAGGGCTGCGGCCGCAACGGCGAGAATGGTGTACGGAAGAGAAAGTGAGAGATAGGAGCGAAGAGTAATGGGGGCGCCGTGTTTTCGCAAAAGCCCGACGGCTGCGATATTGGCCTGAGCGCCGATGGGGGTGATATTACCGCCGACGGAAGCGCCAAGGAGAAGACCGAAATAGAGGACAATCGGCCGCCCCTCAATGCCGCAACCAGTACCAAGGGCGGTGACGGCAGGGAGCATGACAAGGAGGAAAGGCACGTTATCAACGAAGGCGGAAGCGATCATGGCGGTGATCACAAGGATAAGGAATACGAGCAGCGGATTGCCGTGCGAGACCGAAAGGATGACGGACGCAAGATCATTTATCCATCCGTAATGAGCGAGCGCGGAGACGGGGATGAAGACGGCGGTTATGAAAAGAATCGTATTCCAGTCGAGGCCTTTGAGGTACGCAACGGGATTCGGCAATTCGTGGGCGAAAAGAGCATCTTCGATTTTCTCGTCGGGAGCGGCACCCCCGCGCGTTCTGGCCGCGAGCCAGAGAAAGGAAATGACGGCGAACACACTGCAGCCTATGGCTGCACCCCAGCCGATGCCATTTTCGAGCTGAGTGCCGACAGCAAGAGAGGCGACGACACCGAAAAGACAGACAGTAGGCAGTATCCCAAGGAGGCGGGCAGTGCGCTTGATTTCTACGGTGCCGGTGTGTTTCCGGAAAACAAACCACAGGAAGACAAGTCCGGCAAGGCCGCCGGCCTGGACGGCCCAGAAAATAGAGGGTCTGCCGTCGACCCAAATGAAGTCGAGAAAAGAGAAACGAGCCTCTTCGGCGAGCAGCATGCTTGGGGGGTCGCCGACAAGGAGGCCGCAACCCTGGAGGTTGGAGGCGAGCGCGCAGGCGACGAGGATGGGCTGAGGCGGCATCTTGAGTCGGGAGGCGAGACTCAAGGCAACGGGGGCAGCAATAAGGACGCAGGCGACATTCTCAACGAACATGGAGAGAAACCCGGTAAGGGCGCACAAGGTGAGGATGGCGTACACGGGGCGTTTGAGTCGCGTGAGGATCGCTTCGGCGGCCATGGCTGCGGCGCCAGAGAGCATGAAGACCTCGGCAGCGGCAAGAGTGGTAAAGAAGATGGTGACAATCTTCCAATCGACGGAACGCAGCGCCTCGGCGGGTGAAAAAAGGCCCAAGGCTACGACGAGGACGGCGGCGAAGAGAGCAGCGATGTAGCGGTATCTGTCGAGGAAAAGAAACGACGCAAACCCCACGCAGAATATTGTGAGCGCGGCGTAACGGGCAAATTCCGGTGCCAACACTTAATGACCCCCTGATGAGAAATCGAGAAAGACATTATACACATAGCGAGAGGGCAATCCAGCATAACCGGAAGGTGAAGAAGTCCGGGAAGCGTCACTCTTTTTCGGGGGGTTTCGCCACACGGT
>CALMGO010000454.1 GCA_937863625.1 uncultured bacterium | reverse complement strand
GAAATACCTCAGGGCGCTTCTCGTAGGCGAGCCTTCCGATAAATCCAAAGCACGGCCCCTCTGCCGGAATTCCCAGCACAAAGCGCGCGTCGCCCGGCGCCATCGGACGAAAATGCTCAGTGTCGACACCGTTGGGAATAACGCGCAACTTCTCCGACGAAATGCCGCAGCTCGTAAGACTATCCGCGACTGCCCGGCTGTTGGCGGTGATAAAGCGCGTTCTATATGAAAGGACCCGGTCAATTGCACGATGACCACGCGTCTTCCATGGATCAGTCGAACGTTCGGACGCTATCACGACCTTAGTCCCCGACAACAGAGCTGCGACGCGGCCAAAGGTGTTGGAAGTGAAAAGCCAAGTGTGGAGGATATCCGGCTGACTAATCATAAAATGCCGCACGAGCCACACAAGCGGAAACAAATCAAACCTGCCCCTCTTGCCTATGACGCGGTGAGTGATACCCGCCGAGTCAAGGGTGTCGGCGGTCGGACCTCCGCGCGTAAGGCAGATGACCTCCGACTCATAGAGATTTCTATCTATTCGTATCGCGATCTCAGCAAGCTGCCTCTCCGTTCCGCCGCGGTCAAGCGTCGCGACAAGATGGACTATCTTTGTTTTGCGGCAGGCGCGGGGAGGGCGAATATCCCCAAAAAGTAGATTTAAGTGAAGTCGTGCGGTCCTTTCCTGAGAAAGCAGTTCATCCGCGGCAAACGCGGCGGCTTTTCCAAGTCTTGCGCGAAGGCCCTCATCGGCTGCCAGCCGTGAGAGGAGTGCGGCAAGCGAGTCGGCATCGCCGACCGGAAAGTGAAGGCCGCTTGCGCCGTCTCGAATAAAGTCCCTTGAGCCGCCAACTGGGGTGGCCACGACCGGTAGTCCCGCCGCCATCGCCTCCCCGAGTGCGATGTGAGTACCTTCGAATATGCTCGACGATGCAAAGACGTCCGCGGCAGCGAGGTACTGCCCGACATTTGACCGCCACCCGTCGAATCTAACGCTGCCCGCGAGGCCGTGTGCCTTGACGAAATCCACAAGTTGCGCGTGTTCGTCGCCGTCGCCGACGAAAAGGAATATGGCGTCTGGGTGGCTGGGTGCGAAGCATTGCCATGCCGAAAGGAGAGTCAGGGGGTCTTTCTGGGCGGTGTGGCGGCCGACATTGACTACCACGAAGGCATCCCGAGGGATATCAAGTGCCGAGCGCGCGGCCTCTTTGTCCTGGGTGCTTCTGAATGCCTCCGCGGGAATGCCGTTAGGGATGAAGTGGATGCTGTCCTCAGGTATTCTGATGCGCGTCAGGTCCTCTGTGATCTCGCTTGCGCCCGAAACGAAGGCAGCAGCCCTGCTGCACGCCCATAGGATAAGCGGCCCTGACGGCGTGTGTTCGATAAGTGCTACGTCGCCAAGCTCGCCTGCCGACTGGGCGCTGAGTACGACGCGCTTCCGAAGAAAGGCACACAGAAGCGACGCTACCGCGGCGGCCTGCTTCAACTGAAAGACAAGCACCGCGTCATAATCTTTGCGCCGCATGATGAGATAGGCCGCAAGGCGCACGAGGAAAACAAGCGAGCCGAGAAAGCGCGCGCGAGGGGCGCCAAGGCGTGTCACCGGGACGCCGTCAATGGTGTCTTCAACCAACAGAGCCTGGTCATGGCGTCCCGTAACGACATGAGCGCTGTGGCCCAGCTCGATGTAAGACTTGGCCTGACGTAACGCCTGGGTCTCCGCTCCCGCCGCCAGAGGGAAGAATTGCCGTATGATAATTAGCACACGGCCGTGAGGCAAATTCCTCGCCTGAATCATGTCGCCCTCCGCCGGAAGGCGAACCGCCCGAGGAGTGCCGCCAGAAACTCCCTCTCGTCCGGCTTGAAAAAGCCGACCGAATAAAGCGTCGCGAAGTAGACCACAACGCCAAGCGGTATGATTGGCAGCCACAGGAAGCACCCCTCGCCATGGAAGGTGATAAGGCCGAGTTGGCATACAGCGATAAATACCGACATTACGCCGGTGGCAAGCAGGGGTTTGGAAAACCTGTCATAATCGCCGAAGCCAGGCAGCGCCCTTACAAGCGAGCCTTGGTACAGAAGGAAAATGAGGATTTCGGTGAATACCGTCGCCCATGCCGCTCCAAAGAGGCCGTATTTAGGGATA
>CALMGO010000453.1 GCA_937863625.1 uncultured bacterium | reverse complement strand
AGCGCGAGCGGCGCGAAGGGTGTCGAACGATAGCTCGTCGGGGGAGGGCCAGTTGTAGTCATCGATCTCGCCGACGGTGGTCATGTCGGCAAGCGGGTGGAAAGCGATATCATACATCGAGCCGAACGAGTACTCCACCTGGCGCGAGCCGACACCCCAGAAATTGAGATCCATGCCGTCAGGTCGTGTGCCGATGCGGGGGTCGTGGTGGTCGGCGCCGACGAGGCGGGTGTCGACATTGAGGGCGCGCCAGACGCCTTCGGCGGAGTCGACCGCGAAATGCGACTTTAGAGTGTCGAGGACCTCTCTTTCGCAATCAAAGGTGATGGGGACGCGGTCGGGCGTGCGATGGTCGATGGCGGTGAGGACTCTTTCGCGGGAATTCACGATGCCGGCTCCATATCGAGAAGTACGTCTGCGGGAGTCATTTGTACGCGGGGGCGTGCGAAGTGTCAACAGAGCAGGATTGTCCTGCTCTGACCGGAAGGCAGGCACATATCAGCAGACACTTCCGGGAACCAACAGGGCGCAGGGTGAAGCAACGAGGGCTCCGGAGTCAGTCACCAATTTCACTCCACGGCGTTCGGAAGGGTTTTTCAACAGAGCCGGATTGTCCCCATTTACCGTAAGAGACCTCAGGCAGGGAGCTTTTGAGCTTCACGGCTAAGGGTGTCGCCATTTACGCCCATTCATGTCTCACACTGCCGCAATCTTCCGGTGTCTCGTGGGTCTGCACGCTCTCAACAGAGCGAGTTTATTTCCATTTTCGCACGCCGGCGGCATGTTTTTCGTTACAGCGGAGAGGTGTCCTTCGACAACGACGGAGCAGAAGTGAACGTCAGTAATTTGGCAGATTGGCGAAGTGTTGAACTTCTTTTCGGCCAAAGGGGTTTTTCGGGGTATATAACCTCCGTGGTACGTTGTTTACATTCCTATCCCTGGCGCCCAAGCCTGGGGTGAAAATGCCTAAGTAAATGCCAAAATGGCGGAGAATGACATGGGGAGTGTCGTCAGGCCCGAGGGCCGGCGCGGCTTTACGCTGATAGAGCTGCTGGCCGTCATGGCTATTATTTCAATTCTTATGGCGTTGGTCCTGCCCGCCCTTGGAGGGGCCAGGTCCCGCGCGCGGATAGTTCAATGCAAGAACAACCTCCGTAACATCGGCATGTCTATTCAAATGTACGCCTCAAGCTTCGACGGGTGGATGCCTATCGACGGCGACTCCTTGCAGCCCGATGCCGGGCATGTCGGCACTGACCTCACCTGGGACAGTGTCAACACATACAGCGACGGAACCAAGGGGCACCTCCGCGGCTTAGGCATGCTTAGCATGCTCGATAATCACTTCATCGGCGACCCCGCAGTCCTATTCTGCCCCGGCGATGACAGCCTGGACGTGGGCAGCGAAATCAGCATCTTGAAGACCCGTCAGTCCACTCCTGCCGCCGTCGGACGTTGCTCCTACATATACAGGCAGCTTGACGGGCGAAGTAGTGCCGACCAGTACGCGGGCCGCCTCGGCGGTCTCGGCCAGAACCCGGGAGCGGACAAGCGCGATCACATCAATGCGGCGGGAAATCTGAACAATAACCAGGGAGATGACAATAACGTGCCAGGTGACGGAAACAACAATGACCAGGGGGATGACAATAACCACGAAATAGGGGATGATAGCGGCAACACCAACGGTGGAGGCAATGGCAACGGCGGGGGCAACGGTAACGGCGGCGGTAATGGCAATGGCGGGGGTAATGGCAACGGCAATGGCGGCGGTAATGGCAATGGCGGGGGTAATGACAACGGCAACAGCGGCGGCAATGGTAACGCCGGAGGCAACGGCAACCAGGGAGATAGCGATCAGGAAGATAATCCTGACTCTCAGGAGACCTACGAAGTCACGGTGATCGCCGCTGACCGCAATTACATAGGATTCAGAGACGACGAAGTTACCAGTACCACCATAAGGCAGAATCACGACGGCAGCAGCGTCAACCTTCTCTACGCAGACGGGCACGTCGAAACCGTTCAGAATAACTTCCGCGGTACCAGGTACGACCTCCGTCTCACCATGATCGAAGCCGAGACACCCTGGGGCGACCCGGGAGATTTCACGGACGAGATGATCCGCTGCTGGATGCTCTACGACGCCCAGTAGCACAGCGTCACCGGCTATGAATCACAAGGGGCGCCTCATGGCGCCCCTTTCCATTCGCGCTGCCCACGGCAATTGCGGGGACACCCAAGGCTGTGAAGGTCAAGCGTTTCCCGCTACGATAAATCCTCGCGACAATTTGCCCTATGCGGTGAGCGCGTCCCGTCCACGCGCGGGCAAGCCTCCTCCCGACAGGGTATCTCCGACAAGTAGCCTGCGCGTCCCGTCCACGCGCGGGGAAGCCCCCGCCCCCGACTCCCGCCGCAGGCGAGGTAAACCCTCTCCCGAGTGGTCGGGACGTTCCGCACGGGCGGGTAAGCTGCGAATGAGCCCCACTCTGCGAGTTTGTTATGCCGATACGCGGGGAATGTATGAATAGGGGGGCGGGGCGGGGAGTATAGGGTAACGGGGGAGTGAACGGCATGGGGGCTTGGAATATGCTTGACAGTATGGAATCAAAGGGGCTAATATGCGTGCCAAGGCATCAAGGCGGCAGGGGGAGGTCAAATGAGCGCGATATCGAGGCTTAAGAGACTCCTCAAGGCGACCGTGGGGGACTTAATCGACAGGGCGAGCGACCCGGAGATGGAACTGGCGCGTTTTGTCGAGGAAGTGGAACTGAGCCTGGGCGAAGTGCGCGCGGAGAAGGAAGAAGCGCGGCTGCAGGAGAGGCGTTTCAGGTCGCAGAAGGCCGAACATGAGCAGCGGGCGGCCATGTGGATGTCGCAGACGGAAAAGTCCGCCGCGGCCGACGAGGACGAGTCGGCGAAACTGTCTCTCAAACACTACCACGAGGAACTGGAAGAAGCGCAGAACTGCGAAGGCCGGCTCGGCGAGGTGGAACGGGCACTGGCGACCCTTGGAAGCGACGAGGAGAAACTCGAAGAGAAACTCCGGCAGGCGTGCATGGAGCAAAAGGCGCTCTCGGCGAAGATGCGGAGGGCCGAGGCCGAAAAGCGCGCAAGCGGGGCGGTCAGAGAGGCAGGCAGAGAGAACGGGGCCGAAGGGCGGATGGAGGAGCGGATCAGGGGGACAGAGTCCGCCGGGGAGGCCGAACGCGAAGTGTACTCCGAGACGATTGACGATGAAATGAAGCAGCTCGGGCGCGGGTCGTTAGATGAGGAACTC
>CALMGO010000452.1 GCA_937863625.1 uncultured bacterium | reverse complement strand
CAGAGGCGCTTGACGAGCGCGATGGCATACCCGATGGTGCTGGTGACGGTTGCGTTTCTGGCGACGCTCTTTCTGGTGAGCTTTGTGGTGCCGCGGATATCGGCGGTGCTTATAAGCGCGGGAGGGGAGCTTCCGGTAACGACGAGGATACTCATCTCGGTAAGCGACGTGGCGAGCCGGTACTGGTACCTGGTGGTCGTCTTTGTGGCGGCGGCGGCATTTGCGCCGAGGATGATAAGGTGGTCGGCGCGAGGACGACTGCTCGTGGACAGGGCGATGATAAGCGCGCCGCTGGTGAGGAGATTTGCGAAGTCGGCGATAGTGGCGAGGTTTGCGCGGACGTTTTACTCGCTTTTGGGGACGGGGCTGCGAGTGGCGGAGGCGCTTGACGTGGCGGGGAAGGTGACGGGCAACAGCGTATTTGAAGAGGCGGTGTCGCACGCGCGCAGCCGGATTATGTCGGGGGGAGACCTGGCCGGGGCGCTGGCGGAGAGCGGGCTATTCCCGAACTACGCGATACAGGTGGTGGGCGTGGGCGAGAGGACGGGGATGCTGACGGATTCGTTTTCGGAGATAGCCGACTCGGAAGAGGAAGACCTCCAGACGATGACGGACAGGTTCATGACGTTTCTGGAGCCTGCGATAATAGTGATGATGGCGGCGGTTGTGGGATTTATCGTGGCTTCAGTGCTACTGCCGATACTTTCGATGAGCAAGATAGGCGTTTAGGAGACAGGCCATGCGCGCAACGAGAGACAGGCGCGGGTTCACGATAGTCGAGATAATGGCGGTCGTGATAATAATCGGGATACTGGCGGCGCTGGTGATACCGCAGCTGGCGGGCCAGACGGACGTGGCGCGGGTAAAGATGACGAAGGCGCAGATATCCGAGATCGAGACGGGTCTCAATCTTTTCAAACTGGAGGCGGGACGATATCCGACGACCGCCGAAGGGCTGGGGGCGCTGGTGACGAAGCCCGGCAATTTCAGCGGGACATGGCCCAAGGACGGATACATGGCGAAGACGCCGAAGGACGCATGGAACCGGGATTTTGCATACGTGAGCCCGGGCAAGTCCGGGGCATACGACATCGTATCGTACGGGGCCGACGGTGTCGAAGGCGGTGAAGATGAAAACGCCGACATCACGAACTGACGGCGGTTTCACGCTCATTGAACTGATGCTGGTGGTGGCGATACTTGCCATGACGGCGGCGGTAGTGGCGCCGCGCATAGGGGGGACACTGCCGTCACGCAGACTTCGCGCGGGTGCCGACGAGGTTGCGGGCATGGCCGCGGCGGCGCGCTCCGAGGCGCGGCTCAAGCGCATCGAGGTCGAGGTCGTATACGACTTTGACGCCAACGCGATAATCCTGCAGGGGCCTGCGGCGACAGTGGACGAAGACGGCAACACCGTCTACGACGCGGAGGAAAGGGAAGACCTTCTGACGCGCAAGATGCCCGAAGGCACGAAGATCGCGCGAGTGTACTACGGGCAGACAGGCATCGCGACGAGCGGGACGACGGCGGCGGCGTTCAAGCCGTCGGGGGCGGTGGGCGAGCACATGGTGGTGATCGAGAACGAGCAAGGGGATACCTTGAGCGTTTTTGTGCCGGCGCTGACGGGCGCGGCGACGGTCGTCGAGGAAGGGGCCAGTTATGGCGAGGTGCGGTCGTCGCGGCGGCTCATGTGAAGGCTTTACACTTCTTGAAGTCGTGCTGGCGACGGTGATACTCGCGACGGCGGCGACGACGATTGTCACCATCTACATCCACAGCATAAAACAAGCCACATCATCACGGGACCTGGCCTACGCGACAAGCTACGCACGAAACGCGATCGAAGAGGGGCTGGGGCACCTGTCGGCAAGCGAGTCGAGCGGGGATATCCCGGGCCGGGAAACGCTGACAGTAAACTATATCGAGGAAGCCGCGGGGGAGGAGATGCTTTTCGACACTCTGACGGCAACCGTTACGGAGGACTCCGGCCGATCGAAGGTGGCCGAGTTTGTGATGAAGCGGGCGGTGTATATCCAGCCTGAAGAGGAAGAAACGGGCGCGACAGATGAATAGGGCGGGGATGACGCTTCTGGAGATACTTCTGGCGGTGACGCTCTTGGCGGTGATGTTAGCGGCGGCGGCGGGGATGATATCCGGCGTGTTGGGCGGCGTCGGCACAGCGGGGCGGTCGATAGAGTACGACAACATGACCGGCGAGATAGAGGACATAATCGCCGATGATCTGGCGTTTCTGGTGGAACCGACCA
This sequence comes from uncultured bacterium, assembly GCA_937863625.1. Lineage (GTDB taxonomy): Bacteria > Planctomycetota > DG-23 > SLPQ01 > SLPQ01 > CALMGO01. Next base: position 1,555 of record CALMGO010000452.1, on the reverse strand, counting down.
AAGAGGGCAGCATCGCGATAAAGGAGGACGGGCCGGGCAGCTGGACGATGTCGTTTTACAGCGCATGCGGGCCGAAGGCTGCGTGGGGGGAGACTCCGGTGACGATTCACCGGGTAAGCTACCAGGTGAAACCTCTGGTGCACGGAGGCAAGGGGCTGTTCAGGGGGGAGGAGCCGCTTGTGGTGACGCAGGAAGCGTATTATGACGACCCGCTTCTTCTGGCGGAGGGGGTGTCACGGTTCGAGGTGGCGGCGTTTGACGGTAAGGAATGGCAAAGCGAATGGCCGGTCGAAGGCGGAGGGCCGCTGCCGGTGATGTTTTCGGTGAGGCTGGACCTGACGATGAGCGACGGGAGCGCGCGGACGGTGCTGGTGGAATCGGCTCCCGGGATAGAGACTGCCGTGAAGCCGGAAGAGTCGAGGCGCGCATCGGGCGAGAGGCGGGCAAGCGGACGGGCGAGTGGCGGTTCGACCACGCCGGCTGACGGGACGCCGGACGAGGGAGCCGCCGGAGATGAGGAGCCTGTCGAGGAATGACGGCGGACACGCATGATACATTTGCGGGGAAGTGCGGGCGAAAGCGCAGGGGCGGGTTTGCGCTGGTGGTGGTATTGTTTATCGTGGTGATGATGGCGGTGATGGTGGCGTCGTTTTCGATGCGGACGTCGGGGTCGTACAGACTGGCGAGGTCAAGGGCGGCGAGCTGGCGGATGTACTATGCCGCGCGGGCGGCTGCCGAAGAGGCGAAGGCGAAACTGTGGCAGCAGTTTGTGGCGGCCAAAGAGGCAGGCGCGATAAAAGCGCCGCCGGAAAACGAGGAGTACACCGTAGGAGGCGTGAAGGTCAGCATCGTGTACGAGGACGAGGCGGGGAAACTGCCGATAAACGGATTTGCCGCCGGGGACGACGCGAAGCGCAAGGACCTGGCGCTGATACTGGCGAGGCTTTTTGACGAACTGTCCGTGCCGAACTCGACAAGCGTGGCGACAGCGGTGAGGGACTTTGTGGACGAGGACGGCGATGGACTTCGGGAGTCGGGGGCGAAGAACGACGCGTTATTTGACATTTGCGAGCTTCTGGCGGTAAGAGGGCTGTCGGCGGAGGACCTTTACGGGAGGAAATCTGCGGAGAGTCCGACGGCGGCGAGCATGCTGACGACGTGGCGCCTGGGGGGGGTGAACCTCAACAGCGCGCGCGGGGAACTGATGAAGGCGATATCGGCGCGCTTGACTGAAGGGGACGTGCGGGAGATAATCGCGGCGCGCGTGGAGCGGCCGTTTGAGTCGATAGATGATTTGCGGGCGCGGACAAAGATAACGGACGAGACTATCTCGGAGATGACGGCGTGGGCGGGTTTTTCGACGGACACGATGACTCTCAAGATCGAGGCGCGGCTGGGGAGTTTCGTCAGGAGGATAGAGGAAGTAATCTGGCTTGAGTCGACGGCCGGTCACACGCTCTACATGCGTGAAGGCCGGCAGGATTAGGAGGAGAGCAGTGCCGGAAATGGTCGGAGTGGATATAGGCAAAGAGAGGCTGACGGTCGCGGTGGTGTC
>CALMGO010000451.1 GCA_937863625.1 uncultured bacterium | reverse complement strand
AGAACGGCAGAAAGTCCGGCCTCATCCTCTCGCTATTTATCCTCCTGTTTTCCTCATACGGCCATTTCGCCGAAATCCTTCGGCGCACCGGGTTCTCTCTACCGTGGATAGGCCGCAACGCCGTGATCCTTCTAATCCCCGCCGGCGCCATTGTATTCATTGTATGCACTTACTTCATCATCCGCTCGCGTTCGGATTTCGCTGATATCACTCGGATTCTAAACCTCGCGACCGCCTTCCTCGTCATCGTTCCCGCTTTCAGAATAGCGTCCTACGAAATGAATCTCACGCCGCTCAGACAGATGCCCGCCGCCAGGGAAGGCCCCATCCTCAAGATTCACAGCCCCGCCGTAACCCGCAATATCTACTACATCATCCTCGACGCCCACGGACGCTCTGACGTCTTGAAAGAACTCTACGATTACGACGACACCCCGATGATTTCCCACCTCAAGGACAAAGGTTTCTTCGTCGCCTCCAGAAGCCGCACCAACTACTTCTGCACGCTTTATTCCCTTGCATCCTCCCTCGGTTTCGATTACCTCGATACATCTGATCGCGCTTACAAGCGTGGAGACTGGATCGACACAAAAGACATGATTGCATATTCAAAGGTATCGAAAATCCTCAAAGACGTCGGCTATCGCTTCGTCAGTTTTGATGAAGGCGGCGAAGTCCAGAACGCCGACTTCTCCATGAACCCCTGGAAACGCTCCGAATTCGCCGACCAGTTGTTGAGGACCACGGCCGCTGTTTCCGTCTCCAATATCGCCGACAGAAAAAGACGCGAAGTGCTATACCCCTTTGAGTGCCTCCCTGCCACCGCGGACGCTCCATACCCTGTCTTCGTCTTTGCGCACATCATGGCCCCGCACAGGCCCTTTGTCTTTGCCGCCGACGGCTCCGACCCAGGTTGCTGGGGACGCCCCGGAACCCCCACCACCAACCGCGTCTCCGAAACCGATGGTATCTCCCGCCCCGAGCACATAGAGCACTATCGCCAGCAGATAGCCTACGTTGACGCACTCCTCGTGAAGACTGTCGACGCGATCCTCGCCAAATCCCGCATCCCCCCCATTATCGTCATTCAGGGCGACCACGGGCCCGAGGCATACCTCAACCCGCTGGATATTAACGGCACTTACTTCAACGAGCGGATGAGCATCCTCAACGCCTATTACCTCCCCGATGGAGGCGATGCCCTGCTCTACGATGACATCACGCCCGTCAACACGTTTCGCCTCATATTCAACTACTATTTCGGCGCCGACTGCCCCATGCTTGCAGATGAGAGTTTCTTCGCCCCTCCCGAGTCCCTAAGCAGTCTGGCCAATGTCACTGACATGATAGACAATGATGATGACCGGAAACGACTGGAAATGCTCCGCTCGATGGACTACTTCCCGCCCTGCACGTCCCCTGCCGTCGCCGCAACCGATTCTAATCTTCCCGCACGAGACTGAAGCCCGCGTCGCCGCTCACCCCAGCCGCCGCCTGAGCCCTGTATAAGCCCCCCGCGCTATTGACACCACGTGCGGCATAGGGTCGCTCGGCCACAGGTCGCACTTTGTTCCCTTCTCGATTTTCACAAACTCTCTCAGCGCCTTCCAGCGTCGCTCTCCTGCCCAGATATTCTCCCACTGGTATGGAAAGGGCCATCTGTAAACCGCGCCCACCTTGTAGTCAAACGACGTCTCAACGTCCCCGTCAACCGCCATCTTTGCCGCAAGATACGCAAAGTCTATCCCCGCCTCTGTCGCCGCCCCCAGCGCCCCCCAGAACCGCCCGTTTATCTCCATGAGTTTGGCCTGTCCCGTGCGCCGGTCTATCTTAAACTCCACCTGTGCCCGCCCG
>CALMGO010000450.1 GCA_937863625.1 uncultured bacterium | reverse complement strand
CGCAGAAATCCCGCGCCGTCGGTATCCACCTTGTCCTTGCCACTCAGCGCCCCTCTGTCGACGTCATCACCGGCCTCATCAAGTCCAATCTGCCTGCGCGCCTTTCGTTTAAGGTTTCCAGCAAGATCGACAGCCGCACCATCCTCGACCAGAACGGCGCCGAAAAACTTCTCGGCCGCGGCGACATGCTCTTTCTGCCCCCCGCCACCGCCAAACTCGTCCGTGCCCAGGGTACCTTCGTCGCCGACGACGAGATACGCCGTGTGGTCGATTTCGTGAAGACCCAGAGCCGCCCGGACTACGACGAAGACCTCGTCGGATGGCAAAAGGCCGAGGCCGGCATCCCGTTGTCTGCGTCTTCCTCCGGCGCGGACGGTTCATTCGATGGTGATATGGCCGGCGACGGCGACCCTCTCTACGGCGCGGCCGTCCAGGTTGTCGTTGAGAATCAGCGCGGAAGCGTGTCGCTCCTCCAGCGCCGCCTTGAAATAGGCTACTCCCGGGCCGCACGGCTTATAGACGTTATGGCCGAAAATGGTATACTTGGCCCGTACAAAGGCTCCCAGGCGCGTGAAGTCCTCTTCAGCCCCGAGCAATGGGAAGAAATGCAGAAGGAATCAAAAGGGCGGTCACGTTGAAATGCGACTCGGCAAAGCCGTCCGTCTCGGCGTAATATCACTCGGTTGCCCGAAAAACCTCGTCGACACCGAGCGAGCTCTCGGTCAGCTGCTCTCGGGGCATATCGTCCTTGTCGAGGACATAGCCGATGCTGATTGGGTGCTCATAAATACCTGCGGATTTATCCAGGATGCCAAGGACGAGGCCAAAAACACCATCAAGGAAGTCGCCTCCCTCAAAAGGCAAAACGAAAACCTCCGCATAGCCGTTGCAGGTTGTCTTTCCCAACGCTACGGTGATTCGCTGCTCTCCGAACTCGACCATGTCGACTATCTTACCGGCGTCCTCACGCGCGATAACGTCTGCGACCTTGCAAAGGCCATCTCCGGACGCGCCGCCCGCACGAGCTACGCCGAGTTTGACGACCGTCAGCGTCTTCGCATCACGCCCCGCCACACCGGCTATCTCCGAATCACCGAAGGCTGTAACAACCGCTGTTCCTACTGCGCTATCCCCTCTATTCGCGGCCCGCTTCGCTCCCGCCCGTTTGAAAATGTAATCGCCGACGCCGAGGAACTCCTGTCTGATGGTGTTGTCGAGCTTAATGTCATCGGGCAGGATACGACCGCGTACGGCTTGGACTTCTACGAGAAATATCGTCTCAGCGACCTTCTGACCGAACTCGGCCGACTCAATCGCCGCGGATGGGTTCGCCTGCTCTATGCCCACCCGGCGCACCTTGACGATAAGGTCATCGATTGTCTCCAGCAGGGTTTTCCATTTGTGCCGTACCTGGATCTCCCCCTCCAGCACATAAGCGACCGCATCCTGTCCCTGATGGGCCGCAAGGTCAGCCGTACCCGCATCGAGTCGCTCCTGAAGCAGGCGCGCTATTACATCGAAGGACTGTACGTTCGCACTTCGTTCATTGTCGGTTTTCCTACGGAGACTCCCGCTGAGTTTGAAGAGGTCATCTCCTTCATCGAGTCCTTCCGCTTCGAGCGCCTTGGCGCGTTTACCTACAGTTGCGAAGACGGCACCGAAGCGGCCGGTTTTGACGGTCAGATTAGCGATGAGGAAAAGAACAGCCGCCTCGACCGTATCATGAAGACCCAGGCCGACATTGCCTTTGAGTTCAACCGTTGCCTTGTCGGCACCAGAATCCCCGGCATAATAGACGGCAGAAGCGACCGTGAAGACCTCCCTCTCTTGGCCCGCACGTATGGCGACGCCCCCGAGGTCGACGGCACGGTCTATGCCGCCGGTAGCGCGAAGGAAGGGTCTCTCGTCACCCTACACATTACCGGCGTCGATGGTTATGATCTGCTTGCCGAGGTTGTCAGATGAATCCGGCAAATGCCCTGACGCTGTCCCGGCTCTTTATTGCTCTGGCTGTCTTTGCCATGCTTCTTGCTTTTCCGCCTGGCGGCCTGCTCTTCATCCCGTTTCTGCTGCTTGTTCTTGCCGGAATCACCGACATCCTCGACGGCCACGTCGCGCGGCGCCTCAACTGCGTTACCGAGTTCGGCCGCGTTGCAGACGCCTTTATCGACCGCATCCTCGCCATCGGCTGCTTTGTGGTCTTCCTGCAATGGCAACTTGTCCAGATATGGATGGTGCTTGTCATACTCATCCGAGAACTCGTCACCGGGGGCATGAGAAATCTTGCCGATGCGCGCGGACTCCGATTTAGCGCCAATGTCTTCGGCAAGACCAAGTTCGCTTCGCAGTACGCCGCCTGCCTCGCCGTCGTGCTCTACAGGGCGCTTATGGAGCCTGTCGGCTGGATGCGCGTCGCCATGAACGTCATCATTTATATAGCCGTCATCAATACTTTTGTCTCCGGCGTCATCTACCTCGCCAACTACAAGAGGCTTGTCGGCCATGAATAAACTGAGAGAACTCCTTGCCACCTGTTTTTACGTTGGGTACATTCCCGGTGTGCCCGGCACATGGGGGAGCCTGCTTGCCTTCGGCGTCTTTCTCATCGCGGGACGTCCAATCAGAAACACCGGATGGGTCGTTTTCCTCGGACTGGTTTTCGTCTCTATCTTTGCGCTGTTCCGGACGAAGCAAGTCTTCGGTGATAATGACCCCCGCCCCGTTGTTCTTGACGAATTCGCCGGCATGTGGCTCACTTTCCTTGTCGGCGCGTCCACAAGTCTCATTCTCCTTTGTCTTGGTTTTGCGGCATTCCGCGCGTTCGATGCTGTAAAACCTTTTCCGATTTGCCGCATCGAAAAAGTCCCCGGCTGGCGCGGTGTGCTTGCCGACGACCTTGCCGCGGGACTCGCCGCCGGGATAATCGTTCGTTTGGCCGGACTTTTCGTGTACGCATAGAGAGGAGCGCCTTCGTTGGAAGCCATCAGAGCCGCCCTGCTCGGACTCCTGCAGGGTGTTACCGAGTTCCTGCCTGTTTCTTCAAGCGGTCACCTCGCTGTATTCGGCAAGAGCATGCAGTTTTTCGGCCTTGACCTCATTGTCATCCTGCACTTCGGGACGCTTCTGGCCATTCTCGCCTACTACAGAACGGACGTGCTCTCGATAACCCTTGGCGCATTTCGTCTCGCCGCCGCCGCCGGTCGCGCCGTCAGGCGAAAAGAGTCTCTTTCCGCGTACCTCGCCTCCGACGCCGCCGCGCACCTCGCGCTTCTTATCATTGTCGGGAGTATCCCTACGGCCGTCATCGGCCTCGGACTAAAAGGTGTCGTCGAATTTATTACCCAAGGGCATGTCCGGATTGTCGGTGCCTTCTTTATAATGACCGGTGTCTTCATGTTCCGCGCCGACTCCTTTCCGCTCGGCGGAAAGGGCCTGGGCCAGGGGACGCTTCGCGATGCCGTTACGGTTGGCATCTTCCAGGGACTTGCCGTAATGCCCGGCCTCTCGCGCTCCGGCCTTACGATATTTGCCTCGGTTCTAAGGGGGTTTGACAGGCGTGACGCCGCCAAGTTCTCGTTTCTGCTTTCGATTCCGGCGCTTCTCGGTGCCGGCGCACTCGAACTCGCCGAAGGGCCTGTGTCCGTCTCTTTCTGGCCCGCCGCCATCGGCGTCACCATTGCCTTTCTCTCCGGCTACGCATGCCTTGCGATACTCGTGCGCGCGCTTGCCTCGCAGAAACTGCGGTACTTTACCGGTTATCTCTTCGTTCTCGGTGCATTGGTGCTCTTGTTCTCAAGTTAGGTCCAGACGGTGAATCACGAAAGAGCAAAAAAGCCCATCACCATCATCGCCGGCCCCGCTCGCGCCGGAAAAACCTCCCGTGTCGTGTCGCTCTTTCTCGAATCCCAACGCTCCGCCCGCAGTCCCCTGATCGTAGTCCCCGACGCCTCCGCCGCGCGCGTCATGCGCCGACGCCTTCTTGATTCGCTCGATATCATTCAGACTTCCTCTGTCTCGACATTCGTAGCGCTTGCCGAGAAGATACTCGCCTCCGCAAATGTCACGGCTCACGAAATCCCCCCCCATGACCGCGAACTCCTCCTGCGTGATATCGTGCGTCGCCTCGACACCAACGGGAAACTTAACTACTTCGCCCCTGTTGCCGCTTTCCCCGGACTTTACTCCCAGCTGGCCTCTTTCATTCGGGAGTTGAAATCCTGCCAGATTGAGCCGGATGCCTTTAACTCGCCCGCATTCCAGTCCTCACCGCGTGACCGCGAGCTCGCGCTTATCTACTCCGCCTACCAGGTCGCTCTCGCCGGGGACAAGCTCTACGACAGCGAAGGCCGCTTCTGGGAGGCTCGCCTCGTTCTTGAAAAGGCCAAGCCGCCGTTTCTGCAGTGCGACGACCTCTTCATTGATGGATTCACCGACTTCACCGCCAATGAACTCCTCCTGCTTTCCACGCTTTCCCGCCATGTCGCCAATATCGCCGTAACACTCCCCTTTGACGACGCGCGCCGTGGAGAGCTTTTCGCCAGGGCTTCGGACACGATGGAGCGTCTTGGAAGGGACTTCTCCCTGCGGGTTGACCAACTTCCTGCCGCTCGCGTCGACTCCGCCTCTGCTCGGCTCGCCGCCTCGTTTCTCGACCCCGACGCCTCGGGCCGCCGTGAGCCTTCCGCGGGAGCCATCAGGGTCATCGCCGCGGCGGGCGCCCGCATGGAGGCCTCCGAAATCGCCCGAGAGGCCAAGCGCCTCATCCTCGCCGGCAGGAGCCCCTCTGACATCGCCGTTGTCACGCGCGCGCGCGGGCTTTACCGCGACCTCCTGGCCGAGGCTTTCGCCGAGAGCAATCCAAACGTGAAGCCCACGC
>CALMGO010000449.1 GCA_937863625.1 uncultured bacterium | reverse complement strand
GATACAACTTGACAACGCGGCCGCCACGCTTGTCGAGGAGGAGCGTATCGTCACGCTTCTGACAGGGACAAACCAGGTAGATTTCTCATGGTCCAATACCGCCATCGACAAGTCGACCATCCTCCTTCGCGTTATCGACATGCCGCTTCGAGATGCGCGTCCGGGCGAGACGGCCCCGCTCGTGCGCCCCGATGGCAAGGTGGAAACGGTTCGCGTGATAAACACGACGTTCCCTCCCGGCGAAAATGCCCTCACGTGGGAAATCTACGCCGACAAGGCCCTCGCCGTCCGCGTCAGAATCAGTTACCTGATTGCCAACCTAACCCGCAGTTTCGACTATCGCGCCGTCGCCGAAAATGACGAGTCGACTCTTGCTTTGAGTAACTTCATCCGCCTCCAGAATATCTCCGGCGAGGAGTTTGGCGCGTCCGGTATCTGGGCGGGATTCGGAAACTACTTTGAACGCCAGGTCGGCGCCAACGAGGCCAAACAGATGCTCGCGTGGAAGTTTTCATCCGTTCCCATCACGAAGACCTATACCTTCGACTGGTACTCCGGTCAGCCCGTGCCCGAGGAACCCGACCAGCGCTATGTCGCCATGCGCTACGTCCTTACCAATGACAAGGCGCACAACATGGGCCTCTTCCCGCTTCAGAGCGGCAAGGTCCGCATATTCCAGAAGGATACACGCGGTGGCGAGGCCTTTGTCGGGGAGGACTGGGGGACGCTGAGCCCCATTGACGCCGATATGAAACTATACCTCGGTCTCGCGCGCGACGTGGTTGTCAGACGTAAAATCTTCAAAAACGACTACACCCGCATAAACGGCAACCTCGGCACTCGCGACGTCGTCCTCGAATACAAAATCGAGAATTTCAAGGACAAGCCTCTCACGCTTGATATCAGCGAGGACATAGGCCGCCTCCGCGACGAACTCTTCGGCGGCAAGGACCACGACCCCGATTGGTCCATCTTGCCTGACGGGACCACGTTGCCGGCTTCCGCGCTCGACCGCAAGGATTCCCGCACTCTTGAAATCCATATTCCTCTGCCCGCCGCACCCAAAGGCGACGCCAAGGTCGAGCCGCTGACCGTTTCGGTCCATCTGCGGCTGGCCAATGAATGGTAAGGAGGCTCGATTATGAAAACGAAACAAATCCTTCGCATCATCACAGCCTTAACGGCCGCGGTGCTCCTGACCTCTGCGGCGCGCGCCGGAAATATCGACCTTGCGACTTTGCCTGCGCGCGACTCGGTCCAGCTCACTATCTACAACTCCGAGGACATAACGCTCGTCCGCGAAACCCGCAGCCTTTCGCTTAAGAAAGGCGTCAACCGTATCCAGTACTCCTGGGCCAATACGCTGATAGATCCCACCTCCGTCGAAATCCGCCCCCTCGAAAGCGCGGACTCCATCGATGTCCTTGATACGACCTACCCCGGTGACAACCCCCAGCAGCTCGTCTGGAATATCGAGTCCCGCCTCGAGGGGCAGGTGCGCTTCCAGGTTACGTATTTCACCAGCGGTCTCACATGGTCGGCCGATTATGTCCTCATCTCTAATGCCGACGAGACGAAGCTTTCCTTTGACGGCAATGTCGTGATAGCTAACAACTCCGGCGAGGACTATCAGAACGCTCAGGTCCGCCTCGTCGTAGGCGTCATAAACCTCGTCGAGAAAATCCGCGACCTCGCAAGTCGAGGCCTGAGCCCCTCGGTTGATCGTCTCGCCGGGCAGGAGCTCGAACTGGCCAGGCGAAAGGTTTATATTGGCGCCGTAGCGGCTGCCGAGTCCATGGACATGGACTTTTCCGGCGGAGCGCCCGTAATTGTAAAAGAGGGGCTTTCCGAGTACTTCATCTACACCATCGAAGGCACGCAGGACATCCCGGACCGTTCCTCAAAGCGACTCTCGAGTTTCAAGGCGTCAGAC
>CALMGO010000448.1 GCA_937863625.1 uncultured bacterium | reverse complement strand
CCGCCAGAGGCGCCGGGTTCGACATTGTCTCCGGCGGCGAACTGCACCGCGTCGCCTCCGCAGGCGGCGATTTATCCAAGGTCGTCTTCGCCGGCGTCGGAAAGACCGTCCCCGAGATCGAACTTGCCCTTTCCGCCGGCATTCTCATGTTTAATGTCGAGTCCGAAAGCGAGCTTGCCGCCATAGCCTCCGTCGCCGCCCGCATGAAAGTGCGCGCCCGTGTCGCGCTTCGCGTCAATCCCGACGTCGATTCGCACGCGCACGAATACACCACCACCGGCCGCAAGGAAAATAAGTTCGGCATCGTCATGGACTCCGCCGAAGCGCTTGTCGCGCGCTGGAGCGATTTTCCAGATTGCGACCTTGTCGGCCTCGACATGCACATCGGCTCCCAGGTCACCGAGACCGAGCCCTATGCCCTCGCCATCGACCGCGTGCTTGCGCTGCGCGACCGCCTCCAGGCCCGCGGCCACCGCATCACGTACTTCGACCTCGGCGGCGGGTTCGGCATCTTCTACAAAGGCAACGAAGCCGTCGCGGCCTCTGATTTCGCCGACGTCATCGTCCCCCGTCTCAAAGATACCGGCCTCAAAGTCATTCTCGAGCCCGGCCGTTTCGTCATTGGAAATGCCGGCATCCTCGTTACACGCGTCACCTACGTCAAACGTCACGGCGGCAAACGCTTCCTCATCTGTGACGCCGGCATGAACGACCTCGTCAGACCTACTCTCTACGGTTCCTTCCACCGCATCTGGCCCGTCGAGACTCATCTCCCCTTTACTACCGACGAGAGCGTCGAGACGCCTCCCGCAGACGTGGTCGGACCCATCTGTGAGAGCGGCGATTTCCTCGCCAAGGACCGCCCGCTGCCCGAGGTCGACGAAGGTGCGCTTCTCGCCGTCTTCGGCGCAGGCGCCTACGGCATGGTGATGGCCTCCAATTACAACTCCCGCCCCCGTGCCGCCGAGGTCATGGTCGATGCCGCCGATTGGAAAGTCGTCCGTCGAAGGGAGACCTTCGACGACCTCCTGCTCGACGAAAAGGACAATCTCTAACCGCGCCGCTCGCAGTCTGTGCGCCGCGTCCATATTGACAGGGGTGATTCAAGCATGAAATCACTTCAGGCGGACATCCAGGTCTCCGACAAACTCTGCGTCGTCGTCGGCCAGGGTTCCTCTGCCGCCGCCGCGGCCCTTGCGCTTGTCGCAGCAGGCGCGCGCATCCGCATCATCGCCGCCAGGTGTCCCGCCTCTCTTCGCACTTTGCCCGACGTCGATCTTCTCCGCGTGACCTACAAATCCGCTCACATAAAAGGCGCCTTTCTCGTCGTCGCCGCCTCCGCCCCTGCTCTTAATAAACGCATCATCCGCGATGCCCGCAAGGCCGGCGCGCTTCTTTCCGTCCCATCATCCCCCGCCGCGTCTGACATAGTCCTCGAGCAGCCTTCGACCGTCACGCGCAGAAAAGATCCTGCTCCCAAAGCACAGCCCCCCGTCTCCGTCGACGCCGGCGCGCTCAGGCTCACCCTCGGAGACGTTTACGCCCATCTCGCCAGAATCGTATGCACGCTGCGACCGGAAGCGATAAGTCGCATTCCAAATCCCCGCCGACGAACAGCCTTCTTCGAAGCCCTCGCCGATGACGACTTCCTCGACTGCATCAGGGTCCATGGCCACGCCGCCGCGCTCGACCGCGCTCAGGGTCTCCTCAGCGAGGCCTCATCGGGGGCCAAACGATGAAAAACGCTCACTCCCCCGGCAGGCTCCCTGCTCTTCTCGCACTCTTTGCCGTCGCCATGCTTGTCATCCTTTTCTTTCGCTATTCGGTTGCCCCCTCACCCCCCTACTGGTCGCTTTCCGGCCCCAATTCCCACATGGCCCTCCTTGCCGTCTTTGTCGAACGCCTCTCTTACCTCGCAGGGGCGCTTCTTTTTGCCGTGGCCGCCTTATCCGCCGGACTTTTCGTCCTCGACGTGTGCCGCGCGCCCGCGCTGCCGGTTGTCGAACGCGCCGTCGCGGCCTTTGCCCTCGGTCTCGGCCTTCTTGCGCTTGCCACCCTCGGCCTCGGCCTTGCCGGTTTTCTCGACAGCGGCTTCTTCGCGTTTCTCCTCGGCGTCTTTATCGTGCTGGGCTTCACCCGCATGCGTTCGATGCTCGCCTCCTCGCGCTCGTGTACTTCTGCCCCCTTAAGCCCCATTGAGAGATTCCTCCTCGCCTCCTCGATTCTCGCAGCCCTTGTAACGCTCGTCTTTGCCTTCGCGCCGCCCATCTATTTCGATACTCTCGAGTACCATCTCGCCGCCCCCGCCCAGTACTTGAAGGCCGGGCGCATATCGTTTATCGAGTACAATGTCTACTCCAACTTTCCCTCCAACTGCGAGATGCTCTACCTCTCCTCGATGGTCCTCGTCGGCTCCAAGTACGCCGGCGCCACCCTTGGCAATCTCTTAAACGCCTTCGCGTCCCTCGCCGCCGCCGCTGCCGCCTTTTCCCTCGCTCGTTTTCTCCACTCCCGCGCTGCAGGCCTCTTTGCCGCCGCCGCGCTCATCACCTCCGCTGGGTTTTTCCAGGTCGCCACAGGCTATTATGTCGAGCCTCTCCAGGTGCTCTTCACGATCCTCGCGTTTCTGTTCCTCTGCCGCTTTCTCAAGGAGGCGTCGGCGTCTCACGTTGTCGTCGCCGCGCTTTTCACCGGCTTCGCCATGGGCGTCAAATACCCCGCTGCCCTCTTTGTCGCCGCGCCGCTTGCCGTCGCCATTCTTTTCGCTCCGCTTCCTGCGGCCCGCAGGGTCAAATCCGTTCTCCTTTTCTCCGCAGTCGCCGCCCTCGCCGTCGGCCCCTGGCTCGTTAAAAATCTCGCCATGACCGGCAACCCCATCTACCCGCTCCTCTACAGTGTCTTTTCCGGCCGCGACTGGAGCGCCGCACAGGATGCCCGCTGGGCCTTCGCCCACACGCCAAAGGGCGGCCTCGCCCCCGAGCAATGGGCGCGACACATATTCGGCCTCCTCTTCTCCACCGAGACCGTCTCGCTTCTCTCGTTCGCGTTTGTCCCTCTTATCTTCATCCGGCGCATCCCTCGGAGAATCCTCTTTGCCCTCGCCTATGCCGTCCTCTATATTCTGCTCTGGTTCGCCGCTACGCACCGCATTGACCGTTTTGCCCTGCCCGGCCTTGCGATAATGGGCGCAGTTTCCGGCGCCGGGTTCGCCGCGCTTGCCCCCGGCTGGCCGCGCCGCTTCGCCTCAACCCTTCTTGTCGTGTTCCTCGCCCTTAATGTCTTCTACATCTCAGCTATCTACGGCCACGCCGTCGGCATGGACCTCTCCGTGCCGCTTTTCGGTGACTACGAAGGATACCTCTCCGCCAACCACTCCTCCTATCCCGCATGGTCCGCGATAAACCGCACCGTCCCGCCCGGCTCCCGCGTGCTTCTCGTCGCCGAAGCCGAGACCTTCTACATTGACGCCGATTTCGCAGCGACGACCGTCTTCGACGTCAAACCCTTCGAAAAAATCGTCCTCGACGCCCGCTCGGATCCCTCCGCCGCCGCCGCCGCCGTCAAAAACGCCGGTTTCGACTATATTTTCGTCAACTGGGCCACCTTCCGCCGTCAGCAGGAGACCTACGGCTGTACCTTCAACGGCCTGCCCCTCGCAGGCTACACCGACGCTTTTTCGCCCGCCCTCTTTGACTCCATGGCCGACGCCGCTAAAATAACTCTGGTGTTTTCGTCCGGGCCCGGCGTTTACCCCGGCACGCCCGCCTTCGTCCTCTACAAGGTGAACTGATAAAGTGTCACAGGGTCACACAAATGACGCCCCCGACCAGGCGTCCGTTACTTGGACTCCCGTCACCGGGCGAGAGGTCGTCTACGTCGTCGTGATACTCCTGCTCGCCCTCGCCCTGCGTGTCGCCTTCACCTACCAGGTTCACACGAGCCTCAATGCCCCCCTCGCCCATCTTCTCCCCGGCACCGACATGGAGGCCTACGACCAGAGCGCGCGCTGGGTCGTCGAAAACGGATGGCTCGAAAAGCGCGCCGACGTCTCCCCCCTCTACCCCTACGTCGTGCTTCCGATACTCTACAAGTTCACCGGTTCAAACGTCTTCTTCGC
>CALMGO010000447.1 GCA_937863625.1 uncultured bacterium | reverse complement strand
TGGGCGTACGTCCGCAGGAGGGGCGCCGGGGTCGGTCTCCACGCGGTAGTCATACGGCGGATACGCGAGGCCCTGGTCAACTAACACGTCGTTGATGTAGACGTCGACGCCGCGGCGTTCGACGATGTAAGGCGCGTCGATGTATTTGCCGTCCATGAAGAGAAAACCCGTCTCAATCGGCTCACTTTTCGTGATGCCGAGGTCCTCCACGGCGGTGTGCGGGTGCGCGCGCGCGTCCTCGCGCTCGGCTTCTTCCGCGGCCTTCTGGACCGCCCAGGCGTCCTTGGCGGCTTTGTATCTGGCGGCAAGTTGAGGACTTGCCTCAAACTCGCCGACCACAACCATCAACCGCGCTGCGGACTCCTTTGCCGTAGCACTCTCAAGTCCCGCCAGCCGCTCGTCTCTGGTCCCGGCTGTAACAAGGACACTGATAACAGCGAGGGCCATGTCGCCGGTAAAGGTCGCTTTGATGGACTCTCGCGAGATGAAGAGGGTGTCGGCGACGCGACTGAGCCTCTTTTCCCAGGAGCGCCGTTTCTGCTCCGCGTATCCCAATGTCGTCGTCCTCGGGGTCGGGTACCACGATTGCCCGGAAGGCAGCGACAGGGTCTGGCTGTGGCGTTCACCGCTCTGGTCTACGAGTACAACCGTGCTCCGGTCGCGCGGGTCACGTATGATGTCTTTCACGGTGGGGGACTTCCTGTATGCCTCTACGAGCAAGTCCCGGCGCGTCTGTGAGTAGTTGTGCTGATAAATGTAGCGCGCCTTTCTCGCCCAATACGAATCTCGCGCGTTTACCCCGGGCTGGACGTCCGTCGGGAAGAGGTCCGCAGGAGGGGCACCGGGGTCGATGTCGACCCTGTAGTCGAACGGAGGATACTCGGGGCCCCTTTCGACAAGCAGATCGTTAATGTAGATGTCGACGCCGCGGCGTTCGACGATGTAAGGCGCATCGACGTATCTGCCGTCCATGAAGAGAAAGCCGGTCTCTACGGGGTCGCCCTTTGTGACGCCGAAATCCTCCATCGCAGTGTATGCGCAGGCGCGCACGGCGGCGGTGCGGAGGGCTTCTTTCTCGGCCATCTCGGCGTCCCACGCAGTATTAAAGGCCTCCTCCGTCGCGGCACTGTGCGATTTCCTTCCGGCATCCCATGCCGCTTTTGCGGCGGCGTATCTCTCAGCAAGTTGAGGAGTCACATTGAAGTCGCGCAGCATGTCCCTCACCCCGTCACTGAGCACAAGCGACGGGAAGGCGCGACCGACGGCGTCGACCTTGTCATCGAGCGTCGCGGCTCTCATGAGGGCATCAAGCATGGCAAGCGCCTTTTCGTGTGTGGCGCCCAACTGCGCTCCCTTGCCGCAGAAGATCACTGTCGTCTGCCCCTTGAGAAAACCCTCCCAGCAAAGGCGCGTCTTTTCCACGGCCTTCAACACTTGGTCCGGCGTCGGCGGCGGCTGTGAATGCTCCGGGCGTGAGAAGAACACCTTGGCATATGAGTCACCGTCCTTGGCCATGATTTTCATTGTGTCAGGCGTATCCGGGTTAATAGTAACCTTCCAGATGAATGGCGATTTGCCGTATGTGTCAACCATGATCGCGCGCGCTGTTACTCCCTGGTAATGCTGGAAAACGTATCGGGCCTTTCTCGCCCAATACGCGTCTCTCTCGTCAACACCCGGCGGCAAGGGACGCACGGGAGATATGTCGGCAGGAGGGTCACCGGGGTCGGTCTCGACCCTGTAGTCGTACGGGGGATACTCGGGGCCCGGGCTCACCATTACGCCGTTGACGTAGATGTCCACACCGCGGCGTTCGACGATGTACGGCGCGTCGATGTGCCTGCCGTCAACAAAGAGAAACCCGGTCTCTATGGGGTCGCCCTTTGTGACGCCGAGGTCCTCCACGGCGGTGCCTGCGTACAGAAGCGCAGCAGGGAATACAAACAGCACCAGTGCAAGCCAGTTTGCTCTTTTCATACGTCCCCCATTCTCTCGTCCGCGGCGGATATCGGATCTGACCGGGCAGACACGGTCCCGACACCCGCCACAGGCGGGTAAAAGTC
>CALMGO010000446.1 GCA_937863625.1 uncultured bacterium | reverse complement strand
GAACTCCACCCAGTAGGTGCTGTTCAGCCATCGCCTGGGCACGCCGTGGCGCGTCGCGCTTGACCAGCTCGCACCGCCGTCGCGGCTCTCTTCGAGCCCGGTGTCGGTGTACGATATGAAAATGTGGTCCGCGTCAAACGGGTCAAAGTGAAGCGAGTAGCAGCACGTCACGTCGAGCCCCGTAGTCGTCCACCCGCCGCCTTTTACGGCATTGGAGTAGACCGCTTCCCACGTGCGGCCGCCGTCTCTCGTGCGCATCGTTCGGCCAAAATCCGTCCCTATGCAAACGTCCGCGTTACCCGGCGCCACCGCCATGTCAAAGGGGTTCTCACCCCACCACGGCCCAAACCGATCCTCAAGCCACGCTCCCTTTACGTTGTCGCCGGGTTTGTCCGTATCGCGCCAGACGATGTCCCACGTCTTACCGCCGTTTGTCGTTTTAGCCGCCCCCATGACCCTTGCCGTTACGATAGGGTCATCGCCGGGGACTTTGTATGATACGTATGCGACCTCGCCCCGAGTGTAGCAGGCCGCTGCCGCCTGAAACTGTATTACGGACTCCCCCTCGCCGAGCTTGCGGCCGATATCCGTGTCGCACTTCTCCCACGTTGCACCTTTGTCCCTGCTGACAAATATGCCACGGGCGCTGTCGTCGCCGGCGCGCCATGCCTGTCCCGACACGCCGTAGAGAATCGGCCCGTCTGCGCTGAAGCCCGCCGACACGCCGTTAAATCTCTTCACTCCCGCAGGGGACGTATGGTGGGTCCACTGCCAGTTTTCAAGCAGGCTCACCGCTGACACGGTGAATACATAGAGCGTTCTGTTACCCTTCGGGGAGTCGGGTTCGACGTAAATCTTCGATGCCGGGCATGGAAGGTCGCCGGCCTTTTTCCAGGTCCTCCCCCAGTCGGTGGACATACTTACCCACGATGCGTCTGCCTCATTCATTCCGGCATAGAGAACATGCGAATCATCCGGATCCACCGTGAGCGCCGTCACGGACTCCTGCGAGCCGTCGCTGGTGATAATCCTCTCCTGCGCGTGGTCGTCGGCGATGAGTACCTTTTCCACGTTTGATGCGTCAGGGTGCACGACGTCCCACAAGAGCCCGCCGTCGGTTGATCGCCAGAGCGCGAGCGTCTTCGCGTACATCACGTTCGGGTCGACGGGATCAAACGCGAAAAACCGCGGAACTCCGCGAAGGTTAAACATCCTCCACGTGTTGCCACAGTCCTCAGAAATGTACGCTCCCGTCATGTCGCTTGCCACGAGCATCACGTCGGCGTCATGCGGACTTATCGCCGGGTGAAACTGCGCCCCGCCGCCGCCAGGCCCTATGACTGTCCACTTGTCGTTTCGTATCGGTCTCAAGGAAACCTCCGTTGGATTGTCCTGACCGTTGCATCACTTTGGCGGCCCAAGGAAAGTGGGAAACGCAAACGGCGCCGCCAGTCCGAAAGGACGCGCCGCGCCGCCGGCAATGCCGCGTCCTGTGCGGACTTATCTTCCCATCGGGACGTGTCGGCATCGACAAATAGTATGACTGTATGTATTGCAGTGCCCTCGCGAAACAGCACAGCCCGGTTCGCGGAAACGACGTGCTCAGTATTCCGCGCGGCCCGGCGCCTCTTTTGTTCCCGTCAGTGTTTTTTCAGCACCGGCATCGATTGCCGGCTCCCAGAATGCCTAACGATTGCAGAAACTGCATCCGTGCCGCCTTGTATCATGTGTACCGCGGCGCCAAAATCAACGAGCTTCTTCAGCCGCAGGCCGGCGCTTCGGTATAGGAGTGAGCACGTCTTCCATCGCGTCGGGGTCGCCTGCAGCCGGACCGTGCCATATCCCCCCCCCGAAAGTCGTTATGTATATCTTCTCGCTGTCGGCCGGATCGCACACCACCCGGTGTCCCCATCGGAAATTATACCCTCTTATCCTCTCCCAGGTCTCCCCGCGGTCGTCGCTACG
>CALMGO010000445.1 GCA_937863625.1 uncultured bacterium | reverse complement strand
GACTATATCAACGCCAACATCGACCGCCACATCATCACCGTCGAGGACCCCATCGAATATTACCATGAACATAAGAAGTCCATTATTTCCCAGCGCGAGGTCGGCGTCGACGTGCCGAGCTTTTCCGAGGCTCTAAGGCGCGCCCTGCGTCAGGACCCCGACGTCATCCTCGTCGGCGAAATGCGCGACCTCGAGACAATCCAGGCCGCCATCACTGCCGCCGAGACGGGGCACCTTGTGTTCGGCACACTTCACACCACCGGCGCCGAAGGCACCATCAACCGTATCGTTGACGCATTTCCGACCAACCAGCAGGAGCAGATCCGCACGCAGCTTTCGGTCGCCATCATCGCCATTATTTCGCAGCAGCTTCTGCCCAAGTCCTCAGGCAAAGGCCTTGTGGCGGCTTACGAGTTTCTCGTCACCACCCCGGCTATCAGGAACCTCATCCGCGAGAATAAAACCTACCGCATCGACTCGGTCATCCAGACGGGCCGTAAGTTCGGCATGTGCCTCCTGGACGATCACCTCTATGAACTCTACCAGAGGGGTCTTATTTCCATGGAGGAGGCCATCTTCAAGGCCAAGAAACCCGCCGAGCTCGAGGCGAAAATCCGCGATACGAGCATCGTCGACGACAGTGAGAGCTCCGGGGAACGCGGCGGCACGGAGTAAATACCCGAGAGTAGATTAGGAGCCTGACGTAATGACTGAAGAGGTTACGCAGAAGGATCGGCCCTTCGAGCAATTGCTCGTTGAAATGGGGCTGCTCAGTCACGAGCAGCTCTCCAAGGCTATGGACCTCGCAAACGATCAAGGCATAACCGTAAAAGACGCCGCTGTAGCCCTTGATTATACCACCGATGACCGCATCCTCGCCGTTCTGGCCGACAGGTTCGGCCTGCGAAAAGTCGACATGTCCCTCTACAATGAAATCGCCCCCGAGATACTCGCTCTGGTCACCCCCGCGGTAGCCGACACCTATAAGATAATCCCCATTTCGGAGGAAAACGGCGAACTTGTCGTCGCAATGGGCGACCCGTTTAACGTCAATTCGCTCGAGGACCTGCGCTTTCTACTCGACCGGCCCGTCAGGGGCGCCATCGCCTCCGCCGATGAGGTCCAGGCGCTCTACGAGAAATACTACGCCGGCGAGAACGAGTCGGTCGAGAGCCTCCTTGAGGAGATCGAGGCCGAGGCGGGGGGCATCGACCTGCCGACCGGGTCCACGGAGACGATCGATCTCGAAAGCATCGAGGAGATGGCTGGCGCGGCTCCCGTCAGAAGGCTTCTCAACCTCGTGCTCCTGCAGGCCATAAAGGACAGGGCATCGGACATCCATTTCGAGCCTTTCGAGGACGAATTCAAGATCCGGTACCGCATCGACGGCGTTCTGTATGAAATGGTGCCGCCTCCTAAGCATCTTTCGCTGGCGATCACGTCGCGTATCAAAGTCATGGCAAACCTCGACATCGCCGAGCGGCGCATGCCGCAGGACGGCCGTATAGAGCTCAACGTCAAAGACCGCCAGGTCGACCTGCGCGTATCCACTCTCCCCACGATGTTCGGCGAGAGCGTCGTGATGCGCGTCCTGGACAGGTCGAGCGTATCGCTCGACCTTAACCGCCTCGGACTGCGCGAAGACGACCTCGAAGTAGTCAGGGAGCATTTTTACAAGCCGCACGGGATCGTCCTGGTCACGGGTCCGACCGGTTCGGGCAAGACAACGACGCTCTACTCGGCACTGGTCGAGATGAACAGCATCTCCGACAAGATCATCACCACAGAGGACCCGGTCGAGTACGACCTTCCGGGCGTCGTACAGGTGCAGATAAGGGCCGACATCGGAGTGACCTTCGCGGCGTGTCTGCGTTCGATTCTGCGTCAGGACCCGGACATCATCCTCGTCGGCGAAATCCGCGACCTCGAGACTGCCCAGATGGCCATTCAGGCGTCGCTTACAGGCCACATCGTGCTGTCCACGCTCCATACAAACGATGCGCCCACAGCCATCACTCGTATCGTCGACATGGGCATAGAGCCGTTCCTGCTGACGGCCACGCTCGAATGCGTGGTCGCACAGAGGCTGGTCAGGTCCGTCTGCCCGCGGTGCAAGACGGCTTACGAGCCGAGCGACGAGGAACTGATCGAACTGGGCATCTCGCGCAGCGACATCGCCGACAAGAAATTTTCCTATGGCAAAGGCTGCAACTTCTGCAACAATACAGGCTACAAGGGACGTACCGGCATCTATGAGGTCATGTCCATCAACGATGAGATGCGCGACCTCGTGCTCGAGAACTCCAGCACCGAGGTCATTCGCCAGGCGGCCATTCGAAACGGCATGAGGACGCTTCGCGAAAGCGGCCTGCTCGCGATATACGACGGCATTACCACGATAGAAGAAGTCGTCAAGCAGACGATCGTCGAATAGACTCTCAGGGCGAGGTCATCCGACGCCGGGAATACTGGACGGTTGCTTGACTTTTTGTCGAGATACGCCTATACACTGTCAAAGACCCCTGCCGGGGTAACAAGGAGGGCCAAATGCCTATATACCATTTTGAAGCAATGACGACGAACGGCGAGGAGGTAAAGGACGAGATCGAGGCTTCGTCACAGGAAGACGCGGCCATCAAGGTCCGGAACCTCGGCTACTTTCCCACGAAGATCAACGAAAAAAGCGCATCTTCGAAGAAGAAGGGCGTCGCCAAGAAGGGCTCCGCCAAGGCGCGCGGCAAGAGCTTCGCGATCGGCGGAGTGAAGGCCAAGGCCCTAACCTCCTTCACGCGACAGCTCTCCACCCTGCAGGACGCAGGACTACCCATCGTTCGCTCGCTCAAGATCCTCGAGGGGCAGATGAAGCCGAGCGTCCTCAAGAACACGCTTATAGATGTCAGCGACGACATCGAGGGCGGCTCTACTCTCTCGGAGGCCATGGGCAAACACCCGAGGGCATTTGACCGGCTGTATGTCAACATGGTGAAGGCCGGCGAGACTGGCGGCGTACTTGACACGATTCTCCAGCGCCTCGCCGACTTCCGCGAGAAATCACAGCGCCTCAAACGCAAGATCATCGCCGCGCTCGTCTACCCCGCCGCGGTCGTCAGTTTCGCCGGTGCGATTCTGATAGGGATCATGATCTTCATCATCCCGAGGTTCGAGGAGATATTTTCAGCCTTCGACTCGGCCCTCCCGGCGCTCACGCAGCATCTGATCGATTTCTCCGCTTTCATAAGAAACGACTGGCCGGTTCTTATCGCCATTCCGGTCGGCGCCCTTATCGCGCTCAAGGTAATCCGCCTCTCCTTCATCGGGAGGTTTGTGACCGACTGGCTCAAGATGAAAGTCCCCATCTTCGGCACCATCATCAACAAGTCCGTCGTGAGCCGCTTCGCGAGGACCCTCGGCACGCTGATCGCTTCGGGCGTGCCCATCCTCGAGGCGCTCAATATCGTCCGCGACACGTCGGGCAATGAAGTCCTCGCGAGGGCCATCGGGAAGATACACGACTCCATTCGCGAAGGCGAATCCATCGCGGAGCCGCTTAGAAAATCAAAAGTCACCGACGAAATGGTCGTGAACATGGTAGACGTCGGCGAGGAAACCGGCGACCTCGACAA
>CALMGO010000444.1 GCA_937863625.1 uncultured bacterium | reverse complement strand
GGGCCGACCTGTCCGGGGCCAACCTGTCCAGGGCCGACCTGTCCGGGGCCGACCTGTCCGGGGCCAACCTGTACGGGGCCAACCTGTCCGGGGCCGACCTGTACGGGGCCGACCTGTACGGGGCCAACCTGTACAGGGCCAACCTGTCCGGGGCCAACCTGTACAGGGCCAACCTGTCCGGGGCCAACCTGTACAGGGCCAACCTGTACGGGGCCAACCTGGACACTATCAAGGCAACGTCCTTGACGCAGGTTTGCCCGCAGGTTGGGGCGTTCACCGCCTGGAAAAAGTGCCGCAACGGGGCTGTTGTTGAACTGCGCATCCCGTCTGGAGCTAGCCGCTTGACCTACGTTGGTTCTCGCAAGTGCAGAGCATCACGCGCCATAGTCCGCGCAATACATATGCCGGACGGGTCGCGTGCTCAAGAGTGCTACGGGTTGCACGACAGCAGCTTCAAGTACGAGGTTGGCAAGGTTGTGCGGCCAGACTCCTACGACGATAATCCACTTGTTGAGTGTTCGCACGGCATTCACTTCTTCATCACGCGTCGAGAGGCTGAAGACTGGCAGGGTTAACCATCAACGCAACTTTAACCCCCTACCCATTCGGGGCGTGCAATAGATCGGGGGCCTGTCCACAGCAGGTCAAACAGGTGTCAGCGTGTGGGCGGGGAAAGCCGGGGGGCATACCCCGCCCGCAACAAAACGAAGGAGGACGCCATGTGCTACGCCACGCAGGAAGAGCGAAATGTAAGTACGGTTCGGGCAGGGTTGGAGAGCTTCACTCTCACGGTGCTTGTGTTGATTGTCGCGCTCATCGCTTTTGCGGTGTGGGGTTACTAACATGACCTGCCGCATCTACATGAAGAAGGGCAAGCGCGTGCGGATCATCAGTTTCAAGCCATGCGAAGCCCTGACGGCACAAGTGGAGATGGTTAAGGCCCAGGTGCAGGGCTATGCGTACTGCGGGATGAGAGGGGGAAGGTAGCCATGCACACCGACACTCACCTGCTCGCTGATTACTGCGGCTCTTGCACGGGGTGGGACCAGAAGGGGAGTGCCTACGGGTACTGCACGGCTGACGCGTCCGGCATGGCCGTCAAGACGATGCACGACCACCCGTGCCACGTGCCGCCCGTGCTGCGTGTGGCGATGATCGAGGACGCAATGGACGACGTACTGGCGCAGCAGCGCGAAGAGAGGGTCGCGTGATGAAGTGGATCACCTACACGGGAGAGACAGAGTCTTTGCCTCCTGACGGCACAGATTGCATTGCGGAGCGCTGGGACCTGCGCGGGACCATATACCGCAAGCACCCCTTCGGCCCGGCCATTGCCAACGGTATCAGGGGGAAATTTCTCACGCTGAAGCCCGGTGACATGCTGCTCCCCATCCCCACGCCCGCCGACCGCGCCAAGTGGGAGGCGCTGCGGGAGGCCATGCAGAAACTTGCCATCCTCGGAGGTGGCACCAGTGAAGGAAACAGGATCGCGCAGCAAGCCCTCGCGGCCCTGGACGCCAAGGACTAGCCATGCACACCACAACCGACAACGCCGCGCACCACGGCATCATTATTGGCCTACAGCAGGCGTTCCCGTGGGCGCAGTTCGTGATCAAGCCCACGTGCGCAAGCCCCGAGTCGTGCGCGCTGTGCGGGCCGGGTCCATGCCCGAAGACGGGCCAGACGTTGCAGCAGGAGAAGGAGGACTGAGATGGGCGCAATTTACGAAGCAATGGCCGCAATCATGGCCGATGTGGAAGCACTCGGCAAAGACAAGCGCAACCAGCAGCAGGGGTTCAACTACCGGGGCGTGGACGATGTTTACAACACGATGCACCCCATACTGAGCAAGCACGGCGTGTTCATGACACCCGAAGTGCTGGGACAGGAGCGCGACGAGCGCACCACGACCAAGGGCGGCACGCTTCTCTACTCCCGCGTGACCATGCGCTACACATTTTGGGCGAAGGACGGCTCCAGCGTGGCATGCAGCGTCGTCGGCGAGGGCATGGACAGCGGCGACAAGGCCACCAACAAGGCTATGAGCATCGCCCACAAGTACGCGCTATTCCAGTGCTTCGCGATCCCCACGGAAGACATGCCCGACCCGGACGCCGAAAGCCATAGTGTGGCCCCCAAGGTTGTGGACCTGAAGGCGCTGGCAGCCGAGGTGAACAAGCTCCCCGCGTCCGACCTTGAGGCGCGCTGGTTCAAGCTCGGCATCTCGAAGAGCCACCCCAACTACCAGCAGGCCGCGACGATCTTCCAGGCCCGAAAACACGAACTGGACGAAGCCGCGAAGCAGAAGGCAGAGGCCAACATAGAGCAACAGTTCGCAGCAGTTGCCGGTAAGAACATCGCGGGTTTGGCGCGTGATGCCTACAACAAGGGCCTGGACGGATAAGGAGGCAGCGTAATGACATTCCCAGAAAAAGCAGCGGAATTTTTCGCGGACAAGGCCCACAGGAAAACCCGCCTTGAACTTTCTAAGTACTGCAACTGTGCCACGTCAACCATAACGCAATATCTGAACGGGTACTTGCCGATGCCACTGCATGTACAACAAAAACTCGCGGCGCTTATGAAGGAAATGGAGGGGAAGGCGTAATGGCCCCGACACTGATGGACATACAGGACGAAATAGCCAACGTGCTCACCGCGTTCACCGGCCACGATCCGGACTGTGAAACGTACAACGCCGTCGAAGCGTACCTCGCTGAGCTCGCCACGGCTGAGGTCAATAAGGTGGAGGGCTACCTTGTCGCTGAGGCCAAGACGCAGTCCGAAATCGACTGGCTGGAAGAGCAGGCGAAGGTCTACACGGCCCGCGCCAAATCGCTGAAAGCAGACATGCAATGGCGCAAGGGGCATCTCCTGCGCGTCATGCAGGAACACGGGTTGCGCAAGATGCAGGGGCGTTCCGGGTCCATCACGCGGCAGGAATCGCCAGCCAGTCTGCAACTCGACATGGAACGCCTGCCGGACAATTACAAACGCACGGTTATCACCACCGAGGCTGACCGAAACTGCATCCAGAACGACCTTAATGCCGGGATTGACGTACCCGGCGCGGAGCTTGTGCGCGGGGAACATGTGCGGCTGAATCGGGCTAGGGCGAAGGCCGCCAATGCCTAGCCGCCAGCCCCTGCCCGGCGTGCTGCCAGCCGTCGAGCGCGGTGACCGCGTGCGGGTGACGATAGGCGCGGTCAGGGTGGACGGCGTGACGTGTCCACGGACGGCCCTCGGTTTCGCGCTGGGTGCGCCCGAGTTCGACGGGGAGACGTGGCGCGTGCGCGTGGTGGGGTACGGGATGGTCCCGGCGAACCGAGTTGAAGTGCAACCGTAAACACAGGAGATACCATGAGAGAAATTTGGCTCTTCGGAAAATCATGTTGAAACTGGGGACTCCAGGGAGATCGGAGGGATGATCTCCAATGTTGAAAGGTCGGTCCCGTAGGTGCGCGGATGAAGGCTGGGGGAGTAGGCAAAATCGGTCCTTTTGACCCGTTGAGCGGGGAGACGCTGGGAGCCATAAGTATGAATGACCTTGGAACGAAGAACATCAAACGAGTAGCCACGGCCCCGGTCGAAGACGCGACGGATCAGGCCGTTCGCCGTCTCGGTCCAGGCGTTCGTGAAGGGCTGGTGCCAGTAGTTGAAGATGGCCTCTTCAAAGTACCTGATGGTTTTGGCTACGGGCTGAAAGTGCTCGGCTATCGGGCCGGTGATGCTCGACTCGAAGAAGGCGAACGCCTCCTTGGCGGCCTCAAGGGTCGGGGCGTCGTAGATGTCGTAGAAGAACTCCTTGCAGAGGTAGGCGTCATACAGGGCCGGGAACTGATCAAAGATCACGTCAAGCTGTCTCTGTTTGCTCCTGATCCACTCCCGTCCACTGGCATCCTTGGCGGTGGAGATGTCTTTCGCCCTGGACAGGAGGGGAAGCCGCAGGCCGCGCAGGTAGCGCCTCTTCGACTCGCTCCCGGCGTTCTGGCTCTTCCGGCACTTGTCCATGGCGTCGTTGACCAGCTTCACCACATGGAACTTGTCGGCCACCACGAGGGCGTAGGGGAACACCTCCCTTGCCGCATGATGGTAGCCGTCCCACAGGTCGGCGGTTACGGCCTCCACCTCCGAGGCCTCCAGGGAGTGCAGGAAGCGGATCACGGACTTCTTGTCCCGGTCACGGATGATTTCCACCACGGTCTTCTGCTGAATATTGGTGAACACGGCACAGGGCCGCTTGGACTTTCGGTAGAGGCCCACCTCGTCTATCCCCAGGACCCTCGGGGTGATGAGGTCCCGGCGGGCGTCCGCACTCTCCATGGCCTTCTTGAACATCTTCCTGATCGTCCCCTCGGTGACGCCAACGACGGCGGCCACAGAGGAGAACGTGGCCCTGTAGGCCTCCTCCAGGACGTAGGACTCAAGGCGCTTGGTCATCCCGTGTTCATCGGACATGTCCGGAAGGCGATCCATGAAGGTCCTCTGGCACTCCAGGCAGCGATACCGCTGGCGGTCGATGATCAGGACTACCTTGGTCGGCCCGTGCGGAAGGTCGTGAAAGGTCTGCCGCTTCGTTCCGAACCCATGTCTGCGGCCTCCCCACACGCCACAGTGAGGGCAAGTGGACGGTCCGGGCGTCTTCACGATCTCGATCCGAAGGACTCCGTTGCGTTCCTCATGGTCCAGAACGTCATAGTTGGGCAGGCGTAAGATGCTCACGATTGACCACCATCCCCTTGGTTTAGGTGCCCGTGAGCAGTGTCTCATGCTTGGCCACGCGTCAAGACCCGCTCTCCGCTATCATGGGGGGAAGTGGAAGCTGGCCAAGCGTATCATTGAGCACTTCCCAGCCCACCGTATCTACGTGGAGCCGTTCGGAGGGGCGGCGTCAGTGCTTCTCCAGAAGCCGCGCGTCTATGCCGAAGTCTATAACGACCTGGACGGCGAGATCGTGAACGTCTTCCGGGTCATGCGCGACAAGGAGCAGGCAAGGGAGCTCGAGATATCCTTGAGGATGACTCCGTTCTCCCGGGCTGAGTTTGCAAACGCCCGCGAGAAGGATGCTCGAGATCCCGTGGAGGCCGCTCGCCGGACCGTCATCAAGTCTTTCATGGGGTTTGGGAGTGCGGCATGCAATCGCGAGCACCGGACCGGGTTCCGGACGAAATCATTCCGGTCCGGGACGAGTCCGGCCAACGACTGGCGGAACTACCCAGACCACATCCAGCACTTCACGAATCGCTTCCAGGGGGTTTGCATCGAGAGCCGACCAGCGGTGGAGTTGATCTCGTCGCATGACCGCGAAGACGTGCTGTTCTACGTGGATCCTCCGTACCCGATGTCCACCCGTCATGGGTACGACTGCTACCGCCATGAGATGTCGGACAAGGACCACGAGGACCTGGCCGATGCACTTCACCGAGTCAGCGGGATGGTGGTTCTGAGCGGGTATCGTTGCCCCCTCTATGACCGCCTTTTTGAGGGGTGGAGTAGGCAGGACCTGTCTGCCTTTGCTGATGGGGCGCGTCCTCGCGTTGAGTGTTTGTGGATATCCCCGAACGCGAAGAAGGGTTCTAGGGAGAGGCTGCTGTGAACAACTCATCAACACGATTTTCCGAATCAGGACAAAAGGATGCCAACACGAAATTTCGAAGAGCCGAAATTTACGATCACAAGAGCTTCCTTGAGGGTGAC
>CALMGO010000443.1 GCA_937863625.1 uncultured bacterium | reverse complement strand
TAAGTCTGTCGGGCGAGGGGGTGGCGAGTAGAACTGCGAGCTGGTCGGTCGAATACCATTTTGCCAGGGCCTCCGCGACGTCGATAGTGCCTCCCCAGCAGTGAACGATGCGCGTGCAGGGGGCATTGGAGTTCATGATGCGGCAATAACCGAAATTGACGGGGCCGCCGAGCTGGGGGCAGCGCCAGATCTGAAGGGCGTCAAAGTCAAATGACGCCGAGTTGTGGTCGTCGGTCAAAGGTCACTTCCAAACGTTCGGGCTACTCCGCAAACAAGTATCAATGCAAAAGGGCGCGGAGCGCGGCAACGTCGCGCTTCATGCCGGCAATGGCTTTCTTCAGATCGAACGCTACGCCTTCCTCGGGGAGACTATCCGTACAGAACTCGACGGTGACGGTGCCGCAGTAACCGCGTTTTACGAGTTCGGAGACGGTCTTTTCGGCCGTCTGCGTCCACCGGGAGGCGAAATTCACGTGCGCGTGAGCAATCCACTCGTAGACGGCGTCAAGCTCGGCGGCGGTATCGCCGCCCATGATCTGGTAATTGAGGAGGATGGAAGGCTCTTCAAGTTCCTTTACAAGGCGCAAGGCGGACTCGACGGTATCGGGCAACTGGTGGTCATGGGTCTCGATGACAAAGGTGACGCCAGAGCCTTCGTATAGACGGGCAAGACGGCGCATTCCGGAGATGGCGCGGCTCCAGTTTTCTTCGGTGGCCTCGGCGCTGCCAGGGGCGCCGGCGAAGACGCGAATCTTACTGGCGTCAAACTTGTCCTTTATATCAAGCCAGCGGCGGGCGTCTTCGAGAGAAGCCTTGACGGCCTCGTCGCTGGAAGAGAAATCCCAATAAGGGCCGAGGACATCGACGGCCTGGCCGGAGTCCCTGACTTTGGCGGCAAGGTCGTCAATTTGTGCGGAGCTAAGGCCGTCGAGGTGGCGCCCCCATAACTCGATGCCGTCAGCGCCGACAGAGGTGAGAGAATCGACATATTTGATAAGGGGAGTGTTTTTGGACCTGTCTTCCGGTTTACCCCACTTTACCTCGGGATAAGAAATGGTCCCCTGCAGGATTCTGAGCATGACTGGTCTCCTTGTCAATCCCCGGTTTCGCATACTGAACAGACGTATTGTACCGGGAAAGGCGCAGCGAGGTCAACATGTACGCACGCAAGAAGGCAATTTTCTTTGACAGCGTGTGCGGCAGGAATAGAGTGGAGTTGCGCGACGGGGCGCTTGTGTCACTGTCCAGGCCCGGCGCAGAGATGAGACTTCAGAGAGAAATGGAGGAGCAAATGCGTTACGGATTTTTTACCACATTCGCGCCGGACTACAGTTTTGCAGACGCATGCGCGCTGGCTAAACAAGCGGGATACGAGGGGATACAGCCACGGATAGTGGCATCCAACAGCTACGACGCGTCGAAGCCGCTTAACCCATGGGGCAACAACAAGCATGGGATACTGGAGGCGGATTTCTGCAAGGACCCGAAAGCGGCGCTGGCGGCGGTGTGGGATAACGGACTGGAAGTGACGTCGGTGGCTTCGTACGCGAGCCTCGAGGACCTCGGCCGGGCGGAGTCGCTGATTAAGGCGTGCGGGAAGGCCAAGATCGGCAATATGAGGATAGCACCGCTTCATCCGTCGGCGGAACCGCTGCTTTTCGACGCGAACAAGATAATCAAGGATACGCAGGAACGGATTCGCAAGGTACTGCCGGTTAGCAAGGCGGCGGGAGTGCGGTTGTGTCTGGAGCTTCATCCGGGCGGGATATGCGCTTCGGCATCCGCCGCGGTGCGTTTCGCAGAGGCCTTTGCGCCGACGGAGGTGGGCGTGCTTTACGACCCAGGCAACCTCGTAAACGAAGGATACGAGGTTCCAAGGATGGCGCTGAGCATCCTGGGGCCGTACCTTGCCGAAATACACATGAAAAACGGACGCTGGGTGCAGACAGGAACCGGGCCGGACGGCGAAGCGGCGTGGGCCGCGCAGTCGTGCAAAATCGAAGAAGGTTCGTACCCCCTGGCGGCACTGTACGAAGTACTGGTGGCGATGGACTACAAAGGCTGGATAGTGGAGGAAGGACACGAGCCGGGGATATCAACCAAGGACCGGCTGGCAAATGTCCTGAAGTGGTGCAGGCTCTATGAAAAGCGCGCAAAAGCCAAGAAGGCTTAGAGGCGCAATCGCAGGAAACAGAAAAGTCCCAGCGCCTGGCGGAGCATACCCGGGCGCTGGGCATTTTCGGACGCAGGCACAATAGCGGGGGCAGGCAGTATGATGGGGCAATTGAGGTCGATCGCGGCGATTGCAGCACTTTTGTGCGTTTACGGGTGCATGAGCCAGTATACGTATCCTGCCACGGAGCCGGTTGGGACGACGACCATCAACTGGGCTCAGAACCACCAGATAATCGACGTTAAAGAGGGGCGGCGGGTCGTCATATACCTCGCGGACGAAGGGCCCGAATACACGTGGGTAGTGGCGAAGGCGGGCACGAAAGGGATATTGGGCCGTATTGAGCAGAATCCCTGCCCGGTGGGGACGACAAAGCTCGGGCATCCGACGACGGCGTTTTGCTTTATGGCAGAGGGGCCGGGGGTAAGCGCCGTGCGGTTGGAAAAAAGGGGGCGGGGTGGAGAGGGGCCTGCGGTTGAGGACTTTGAGATTACGGTGCGGGTGGAGGCGTATTAACGAAGAAACGCCAGCGAAGCCCCCCTACCCCTTTCCCGAAAAAAAACAGGAAAAGCTGTCTGCGGGGGCTTGACACCCAATCAAAATAAGCGTATAAGCGAACATGTCAATGCAGAGTGGACAAGCAGGACTAAGGTTAGCTGTCCGGAAACGGCAAGAAGTGCCTTAGGTTTGCTACACCCAGTTGAGAATCGAGCTGAGTGGCGCTGGTGAGTATCCCGGCCTACGTGTGTGAAAAACATGCAGGGCAGGCGTCGCTGACCCCCCCCAACGCATGCGCGGCATTCAGGGCCGAAGCCGCGTGAGCGAAGTCCGGCATCTGTCCTGCCTCCAAGAGAAAATCGGAAAACAGGAGGTAAGATGTCCGGGCAGACCGAGCCACGCCAGAGAAGCGCACATAAACCGCAAACAGGATAGCCGAGGAGGCAGTACGCGAGAGGCGGCATGATCCGGCAGACGACATAGGATGTTGTGAATGCGACTGATCCTACAGCCGGGTGGTCTTGTCCGTTACTCGGTGAGGGCCGCGGGGAAACCCGCGGCCCCTTTTTTTGGATGGCTAAGTACGGGCTTCGTCAGTTTTGTGTTGACCGCACGGCTGAGTTAATGGTATAAGGCTGTGACGGCGCAGGCGAACACCACCGACAGTCACCGCGACTCACACACACCAGAGGAGCCTTACCAAGCAACGTCGCGCGATACAAAGACGGACAATGCCGACTTGGAAGTGAGGTGAAGCGATCGGGGAGCGGCACCCTTGTGAGAAATCCCCCATAAAGTCAGCAGAGGCAATATCACTATTCGAGGAGGCAGTCGATGAAACAGGCAAGAGGGTTGCTTATTTGCTTAGTCGTGCTTGCGGCGATTTGCGCGGTTGCACAGGGTACGACATACGAAGTGGGGCCGGGCAAACCGCTGGCGGCTATAGGCGAAGTGCCGTGGGAGTCGCTGACGGCGGGCGATACGGTACTCATCTACTGGCGCGACACTCCGTACAAAGAGAAGTTTCTTATTACCGGTGTTGGGACACCCAGCCAACCGATAACGGTGAGCGGTGTACCAGGGCCGGGCGGCGAACTGCCGGTTCTGGACGGGCAGGACGCGACGACACGCCTGGCACTATCAACAGGCTCCGAGGCGCGCGGCCTGATTACGATGCAGCAGGGCGACGCGGGCACTATTCCTACCACATGCGTGCCGGAATACATCATAATCGAGAACCTGGAGATTATGAACTCCAGCACGCCGTACACGTTCACAGACGATTCGGGAGCGATCCAGAGTTATGTAGACTCTTCTGCGGCGATATGGTCGGTGAGCGGGAAACACGTCACCGTTCGCAATTGCTACTTTCACGACTGCGGCAACGGCCTATTCACCTACAGCCTGGACGACGGGGCCGAATGCTGGACGGAGGACTGGCTCGCGGAAGGCAACTACATGACCGCATGCGGCAATCTGGGAAGTATCACAGAGCATGACAGTTACTGCGAGTCCTACAAGATCATTTATCAGTATAACCGTTACGGCCCGACTCGCAGCACGATAGACAGCAGGCTCGGCGGCGCGTTAAAGGACCGTTCGGCAGGCATGGTGGCGCGTTACAACTGGTTTGAAGGAGGCAACCGGGGGCTGGACCTGGTCGACTCAGAGGACTCGACCACATTGGCGGCTGATCCACTCTACAGAGAGACCTTTGTCTACGGCAACGTCATCATAGAGATCGTTGACGGAGGCAACTCGCAGATGCTGCATTACGGCGGCGACAGCGGCAACACGACCGGGTACCGCAAGGGATGGCTTTATCTGTACAACAACACCTTTGTGACCTACAAGGACGCGACGGCAGTCATGCGGATGTCAACCAACGACGAAAGCACCGACTGCAGAAACAATATCATCTACGCGATAAACGCCGACGGGGACAGCGTATCGTGGCTGGACACCGAAGGCAACCTCTACTTGAGCCACTGCTGGTACAAGCCGGGGATAAAGGACTGCTACTTCGGAATACTCAAAGGCACGATCACCGACGACGGGACGTCGATAACGGGATCGTCACCGGGCTTTGTCGACGAAGGCGTGCAGGACTTTGCGCTGGCAACGGGTTCGCAGTGCATCGACGCGGGCGGGACGCTTAATGCGGCGGTGCTGCCCGATAATGATCTCCTGATGCAATACGTGCTGCACCAGGATGGAGAGACGCGGCCGGATGACGGGATTCTTGACATCGGCGCGTTTGAATTTGCCGGGGGCGGCGCACCGGCGGATCTCGTGATTACGACTACGAGCCTTCCGAGTGTGAAGCGGAGCAAGTCGTACAGCGCGACGCTTTCCGCGAGCGGCGGGGTGATGCCGTACACGTGGTCGATAGTGTCGGGGAGCCTGCCACCGGGACTTTCACTCAACCCGGCGACCGGCGTAATAAGCGGCACGGCACCCAGCACTAAGGGGACGTGGAACTTCACAGTGCAGGTGGAGGATTCGCAGACGCCGGCGGATACGGATGCGAAGGCGTTGTCGATAACTGTAACATAAGTCTTACCAATATATTAGGGCATTGTCAGGCCGCCGGGGAAACTTGGCGGCCTTCTTTTTTTCAGGGGAATTGGAGGAGGCACGGGCGGCGGGAATCAGGGGAAAGGATTTGCAAAAAAATCTGGAGATGGCCATTGCTTGATATAGCGAATCTCTGTATAAGATATTGCACATTGGAGACGAGAGTGAGCCGTCTTCGCACCATGGCAATGACAAGGGCGGCACCCCCAGGCTGGCCTTGCGCTTAGTCGAGAGAAAGCGAGGTGGTGAGAGGCGGGAGAGACGACATCCCG
The DNA here is from genome assembly GCA_937863625.1 of uncultured bacterium. Lineage (GTDB taxonomy): Bacteria > Planctomycetota > DG-23 > SLPQ01 > SLPQ01 > CALMGO01. The sequence goes on along the minus strand of CALMGO010000443.1, from coordinate 173 downwards.
GAGCAGGCATTTTCAGGGAGCACAGCAGAAACGGCAGTCAGTAACCAAGCTTGACGGTAAACATGGCAACCAATAACGAGGAGGCAGGAAATGAAGAAGGTATTGAGCGGTATGTTCGCATTCCTCGCCATAGTCGCGCTGTGCAGCGCGGCCTACGGCACAACGTATTACGT
>CALMGO010000442.1 GCA_937863625.1 uncultured bacterium | reverse complement strand
AAGTCCCCGATCGACCAGGAAATCGTGCGCATCGGCGACGGCCCGGAGCGCATACAGAAGCGTTCGTTCTTCGAGGGGGTGCAGGTGAACATGCGCCCTTATCCAGAAGTGTATGACGCCTACACCCGCCTTGCCGGGAATGAACTAAAGCACCCGGCATGGGGCATGGGGGCCAAGGATTTCTTGAACTCGGTGGTTTCCGGCAACAGCCCGATGTCCCCCATTTACAAGATGCTCCCCGACGAGGGAAGACTGGCGTTCATCCGTAAGACCGTGGCCGATTACAGGAAGCTCGCGCAGAGTCAGATAATGTCGGACCCGAAGTTCAAAAACTTTGCGGCCGAGGTCAATCATCTGCAGGCCATACACCGTAACAACAAGATGCCGATTCTTGAAGGAGAACAGCCGTGACCGTATCCACCGAAGGCAGCCGCACTTCATACGCCGGGTCCGGGACCGTCGGCCCGTTCGATCTAAGGACTTCGGGCGGGGAGGTCATATACTTCCTGAATAACGCTGATATCCGTGCCCTTAAAGTCGAGCGTTCGACCGGTAACAGCACCGAACTTGTGCTGACCACGGACTTTACGCTCACCGGTGCCGGGGACCCGGACGGCGGACAGCTGACTCTCACTTCCGCCCTGTCTAGTGTCTACGATCTGATCATATTCCGTGACCCGGCCATCTTGCAGCCGGCGGACTATACCACCAATGACAAGTTCCCGGCGGAAACACACGAGACGGCGCTGGATCGGATCACGTTAATCGCGCAGCGTTTATTCGGCATGATCGGGCGTGCGCTGCGCCAGCCCGAATCCGACATCACCGACATCGCGACCATCCCGCCCAAGGCACAGCGCGCGAACACATTCGCTTATTTCGACGGCGACGGTAATATGCAGGGGGCAGTATCGCAGCCGACCAACTACACCTTCACCCCGACCGAGCAAGTGTTCAGCGGGACGGGCGCGCAGGTCGATTTTGTACTCGCAACGGTTCCGGGGACCGCGAACGCGTTGCTCGTCTTCGTCAGCGGCGTGAAGCAGAAGCCGGCGAGCGATTATGCGGTCACAGGCTCTACGCTGACCTTCACAACGGCGCCGGCCGTGGGCGTGAACAATATCGAGGTCTTCGGACTCGGGGTGGCAGTGCCGATCGGAACGGCAACGGCGGATGCCACGACATTTACTCCCGCCGGGGCCGGCGCGGTGGCGACGACGGTATCGGACAAGTTTTACGAGGTTCGTTCAATACAGGATTTTATGACTGCCGCGCAGAAATCAGATGTTCGCAGCGGAACTGGTGCGTTAAATGTTACGGCAGCATTTCAGGCTGCGCATGATGCTGGGTGCATTCCATTCATTCCGCATGGAGTCTACAACGTAGCCGATCCAGTAACCGTTACGCTTGATGACTGGATGCTGTTCGGATATGGAAGAAAGTCAAAGGTTCTTGTGAACGCGAATGGGGCCGCTGGCACGGCGATATTTAGGCTCTTCGCCAACGGCTTCATGGCAAAGGATTTCTATGTGCAAAGCTACAGCGCGGCTAAGAGGGCGCAGGTCTTTCTGATTCAGCCGCAATCGGCAGCACTTGAGAATTTCAAGTTTCATCACATGAACTATAAGGACTCATTCTACGATGTTCGTGCCGATGGAAGTGTTACTTATGGTATTTCTGACATAGAGATCATCGGCGGAACAGCGATAGCGCCAACAGGAGTGAATTGCGGGCATATCATGTGTGATTTCGTTGATGGTGTCCGCGTGATGGGCCACCACGTTCGAGGCTCGTTAAATTCTTCGGCTTATGGTTTCGCTGACTCAACGCATATAACAGTAGTCGGATGCTCCGAGAAAGGTGTTGAGGATTCGCCGTCGATATGGATTGAGGCAGCAGTTGAGCTTGAGGACTGCCACAATGCGCAAGCTACTATCGTCGGGAATGACTTTCAGCATGATATATGGGTTGATGACAGTAACAACGTCAAGGTTAAGGGGAACAGTTGTCGAGCGCTTCGCATATCTCACGGCAGCACTGACTTTGTAGGTGACGCTAGTGGGAACATGTTCGGCGTTGAGTTCGAGGGGAATACGGCGGCTCACATAAGCATTGATACATTTGCTGCTTTTCCTCCTGGCACAAGAGCTAATGCAAAGTTCAAAAACAACACGCTTGATCCTGCCGGTAAAGGGGCGCAGGCTGGTTTGTTCACTGCCGCAATTAGGTTGATTGGAGCGTATTGCGCGAACGTTGAACTTGTAGGAAACGAGGTACTTTCTAATTCAAGCACAAACTCTGTGCGTCTTACTCGTGACACCGGAGCGACATTCGAGTTCTACAGAAACAAACTAGGGACTCAAGCGCACAACGTTTCTGGTACTGACGGCGTTATCCTTGCAAGCAACAATAAGAATGAGTTGTTCACTCAGGCAAGTTGCCAGTATGTTGAAGTTGGGCTGACGGCGAATATAACGGCTCCGACACTGGTAACTTGGACTAAGTTGCCACTTAACAATGAGACAATAGATGTTAACTCCGAATGGAATGCGACAAACAACAACTTCACACCAAAAACAGAAGGAATCTACGAGTTCTCAGGGATTGTAACTGTTGATCCTGATGCGATAGATTCACAGATGGGGTACAGGCTATGGAGATCGAGCGGGACACCAGCAGAAATTGGCAGGTTCGCGTTGCTTCGTGCTGTTAATGGCAGCATACACGAAGTGCCATTCAGAACAATCAAGGTATATCTAACACCATCCGATACAGTTCATATAGAGTACTTTGTCTCCGGGGCGACAACGTCAATCCTTGCAGGTAATACCTTTACCTGTATTCAGATCAGAAAGATAATGGAATGACCATGAACGACCACACCGAAGACTGCCGTATCCACGAAGACGCATCCTGCTGTGATTGCGGACTGATCGAGCAACAAGAAGACGAGAAGATCGATGAAACCCCTCTTCACCCTCCTGCGTAAGTTCTCGATCGGCGAGTGGTCGCTATTGATCGCGGCCGTGCTGTCCCCGGTCGGGGCTTACTATTCTTTGCGCGTTGACTTGTCCGTCGTCCAGGTTGTCCAGGCGCAGCAGAAGGAACTTATCGCTCGGCAGAAGGAAGATCAGGATAAGCACGCTGCCGAGGACCGGGCACGACATACCGAGGTATTAGATGCAATGAATCGCCTCGTTGGCCGAATCGACAACGTAATTGACAGATGGGACAGGAAAAGATGAACTGGAACGATTTTTCTGACCCCGTTGTATGGTGGCTACGGATGGCGTTGATAGTTTCGGTGGCCGCTCTTGTGGTATATCTATTTTCGCTTGGAGCCTGATATGACGACCAAAGTCACACACGACATGCTCACTGCCGGATTGGTGAGCGTCACCGAACTCGCCGACGGAGCGCTCACGGCGGATGCCACAGGACGCGCGAAGATGGCGGATGCATTCCTGTCCGCTGATGCCACAGGACGCGCGAAGATGGCGGACGGGTTTCTCACGGCGGACGCCGCCGGCCGGGCAAAGATGGCGGACGGGTTTATCAACCTCGCCAAGCTCGGGTTGTTAATGGGGTCCGGGGCCGGGGCGCAAACCCCGATCGGCGTAGCCAACGTCAATACGACAGTAGTGGGCAATGTTGGCGCGGGAACAGATGATTTAATGACCTACTCCCTTCCAGCCGATAGTTTATCTGCCGCTAGGAAAGGAATCAGGATTACCGTGTGGGGCAAATATACAAATAACGCCAACTCAAAAGCTCTCACCCTGATGTTTGGTTCACAACAAATTGTACTTGCTAGTCTCTTGGGTACTACCGGGGGAAAATGGCGCATTCAGTCTACCGTGATATCAACCGGGGCTAACGCGCAAAATTGCGACTATCTCTATTTCGGCATCACCTCTACGCTGTCGGCGACGATCGACACTGGTAGTCTTGCGGCGGTACAAACGACGGGGAGTGCAATCACCATAAAATGTACTGGTGCCGGAGTGGCCGACAACGATATCACGCAGGAAGGAATGCTCGTCGAATTTATGAATTAGCCCTTGAACGTCACGTACCCGTCCATCTGCGCCGCCATTATGGCCAACGACGGCGCTTCTAGCTTCGCTAAAGTTAGCGCGCAGATAGGGGCCTTAGGGAATGCAGTCATCTGCATGTTCCGTACGCGGGCGAGTTCGGTCCAGCGCCACAGGACATGCAGCTTCGGGGTACCGAGCAACAGGTAGCAGTGCCCGGACCCTGCCCGGCCGCGTTTGGAGAGCCACTCCTCCTGCCCCTTCGTCCAGTGCTTGATTGAGCCGAGGGTCTTTGGTAATTTATCTGCCCACTTTAGCTCTATCCACCCGTCCACGTAATTCGCGCTGAACGACAGGTCCGGTATGAAGTTAGCCTCGTCGTTGTGGGCCTGCACGGCCCACCCGCGTGCTTCCAGCGCAGCGATCACGTCCTTCTGATACTGGCCCTCATTCACGGAAAAGTACCCAGGTTTGCCGGATTAATAGTCGCCGCACTCGCAAACATACGCATGATTCTTGTAGTCAGCATTTGGATGATTGCGTGATAGATGCGGCACAACTTCCGCCCCCCGATCCACCAGCAACGCTTCGAACAGGTACAGGTACAGGATCGCGTCGTGGATGCGCCCGACGATGGGTTCGGACGGCGCCGGCTGTGGTCCCGTGTTGAGCACATAGCTCTTGATCGCATCCACGTGCTTGTTGAAGAACACCAGCCACGCCTGCTCCGGCCGGATGCCCGCTTCCCTTGCCGCGCGCCGGAAATTAGCCAGTTGATCGTCATCCCGGCTGTATTCCTCGCCCTTGGTGGCGGTCAGATCGGTCATCTTAATGTGACCGCACGAGAGCAATTTTAGAAACTCTTCCTTTTTCATATCTTTCTCCTTAGTTTAGCTAATCCCGCTACGAAGGCCCCGATGCAGGCGGCGATGATGCCCCACACCACGGCCCGACGCCTCACAGCAGCGGCACGTCTTCGATGGTCGGCATGCTGAGTGCCGACAGTACGGCGTTCGCGGCCGGCAGCCACTCCTCCGGTTGTTCCGCCAAGAACTCCCGTACCCGATGACGCGCGTTGTTGGCGACGGCCGCTGCGTGCCGTCCCGCCCCGTTCTCGGTGATCCACCACGCCGCCTCGATCCGGTCGGCCAGCTGGATGATGTCAACAAATCGTTGATCAAAATGCCGGGTGCTGTTCGAGTCCGCCGTATACGGGATTTCGGGCACCACCGCCGCGTCTATGGCATCAAACAGATCGGGCTTCCATTGCTCTATGAACCGCTTTCCGGGGGTCGGCACATCGCCGTACCTAATCTCGGCCGCGTCGTGAAATAGTGCCGCCAATATGAACGGGGAGCAATCACCCAATTCATGATCCAGTTCGAGCAGCTGTCGCAGTTCCAGTGCGATCAGCGTCACCATGTACTGGTGCTCGGCAAGGTTCTGCTCGCGCGTCGTGTTCACCACGTGCCAGCGCTTGACGTGTGCCGCCCGGATGAATTCCGAGAATCCCATGGTCTTGATGGTCATATCGCTCTCCCTTTGATTTCACCGTTACCGTGCTGCTCGATGCAGGCCAAGGCCACCGCCCCCACCTGCACGATCTCGGACAGGACTGAATCCCGCCCTTTACCGCCCTTGATCAGGGCGACCTTAGCCTCGGCCAGTTCCGATTCCATGATGAGAATCCACTCGCCGATGGTGTGTGGGGTCAAGCGGATTGAACCGTGTTTCCGATCCTGGAACTCGCGCTCCACGATGAATAGTTCCACGGCTGCCAGTTGATCGGCCTCTACCTTAGACCCGACCAGTTCCTGCACTGCTCGATGCCGTAATATGTGCCCAATTGATGAACGAAGTCCCATGATCAGCCCCCCACGTCAACGACATCGGTGATGCTCGGGCCGTAGCCGATCCAGCGCACCGGTGCCCCCGCACGGCCGATATCCGTAATCATCTGGTCCATCGGCATCGAGTTCGCGTCCTGCGGGTAATTGGCGAAGTTCAGGAACACGTCATCCACGCCGTTCATGCGAATCGCCTGACGAATCTGCTCGATGGAGAACGTAAACACCCGGCGTGGGAGCTTCGTCACGGTCGTGAGTTCAGGTTCGACCCCGATATCGCCCCACTTGAGTTCCCGCTGGTCGTGATACCCCGGCCCGGACCAGCCGATCTGGTTGCCGTTTGAATCGTACCGGTTGGCCACCCGTATCGGGTAAGTGCGGCATACCCCGTACACTTGCAGCTGCGGCTGCACCATGCCGCGCACCCTCGGAATGCCGCAATCGGACAGTATCTGGTGCAGGGTGCACTCGCGCGAAGTGACGTACGGATAGAACCCCTGATTGATCGACAGCGAGAATCCCTGCGCGCCCTCGATCAGCACGTGTTCCGCCTCGTCAAGCAGGGCGTTATACTCTTCCACCGTGACCACGTTGTCCTCAAGCGGGGTGCCCTTGAAGTATTGGCGGGCAACGTTCTGGTATATGCCGCCCGTCGGCCGGCGAATCTTCTGGATGACGGCCTCGCCTACCCCCTTCATGGTGCTGCCGATGTTGAATCCGTAGCCGCGCTCCGCCTCGCGATGTGCTTCTGTAACGACGGCCGCGTGCTCGTGGATGCAGATATCGACGTTCTCCACGTGCGCCTTGTAGTGTTCCATTTCGGCCAGCAGTATGTCGGGATTGATGACCGATCCCGGTCCGAGCAGGATACGTTTCAACTTCGGTGACACGATGCCGTTGGGCAGGGCGATGTTCACGAATTTGTTGCCCTTCGCGTCAATGTAAGTATGCCCCGCATTGGGTGCCCACGCCGTGACGACGGTATCCGGCTGTCCGCGCTCGGCCAGCATGCCGGCCAGCAAACCCTTGCCACACGAGCCGAACTGCAAATCAACGATTACTTCGATCAAGTCCATGTCAAATCTCCTATTTAGAAGCTTCCCACCAATTCGGCCCCACGGCCACTGACGACAGGATCGGCACCCGACACTTTATTGGGCACGTCTCCCCGTCGAACGTTTCAAGTACCTTCTTTATGATGCCCTGTACCCGCTTGCCCTCCTTCCCTTTCGGAACATCCGCATCCACTTCATCATGCACCGACAGCAGCAGTTCAAATCCTTCCCTCTTCGAGATCGGATACAGTTCGATCATCTTCTGCTTCATGCTGTCGGCGGAAGTCCCCTGGAAAACGAGTCCGCCGGCCTTGTATACGGCACGTCCGCCGGGGAAGCGTATGTGTCGCCCCATGGCAGTGAGCACATGCCCGCGCGAACGCGCGATGGAGGATGCCCGTTCAAGCAGCTGTTTCACCCCCGGTATCGTGCCATGGTACTTGGCAAACACTTCGCGCGCCGCGTCCCCCGGCTCCAACCATTCGCGCCTGTTGCGCGTAACGACCGTATAGTCCAGGCCCATTTCAGCGGCTAGCTTGCCATCCCCCATGCCGAACACGAGGCCCAGATTGATCTGCTTGGCGTTCGCGTCCCCCGCGAAGCGCGCGGATCGCGGCATGCCGATCAGTTCCGCCACCATCTTATGAAAGTCCGTGGATGGATCGTTGACGTACGCGTCGATGATCTTTGGCTCATTTACGTAGTGCGCGAACCACCGGAACTCGAATTGCTCCCAATCCGCGCAGCACCAGTCCATGCCCTGACCCGGTATGAAGCACGCACGCACGATCGATGCCACGTCCACATCACGCGCCGGAATCTGTTGCAACGCCGGGTCATCGATCGAGAATCTGCCCGTCTTTGTGCCCAGATCGTTCTCGCCGCGCGTCTGATTGTAATTTGGGAACACCCGGTCCCCGACCATGTGTTCGAGGATGTGATTCGTCA
>CALMGO010000441.1 GCA_937863625.1 uncultured bacterium | reverse complement strand
AAGCGCGAGCAGTTGCTTGAGTGACGCCTGGTAAGTGGTAAGAGGGGCGCTCCAGTGACCATCGAGCCAGCCGAGAATTCCCTTAATGGTTTTCTCTCCGGCGATATCAGGGCGGACCTGATTGCCGATGACCGTGTCTCCGGAGAAAAGCACGTTTCTGCCGCCGACAGAAGCGAGATAACAGAACGCATCGACGGTGTGCCCGGGGGTGAAGTACGCCTTGATGGTCACGTCGCCCACCTCGACGTTGTCGACATCAAGAAGCCAATGGTCGACGGTGAGGGCCTGCGGCTCGAAAGGCACGAACGGTTCCATGCCGCCGATAAGGCGTGGCTCAGGCATAGCCAGGGCGCGGGCGGTGACAGCGCCGGAATAGATGGCGGCGCCGGTGACGCCTCGAAGCCATGCGGCGCCCCCCGAGTGGTCGCCGTGCGCGTGCGTCAGGAAAATGGACGATATCATTGCCGGGGTGAAACCCGCAGCGCGGACGTTGTCAAGAATGTCTGAAGCAATCGGCCCGACGCCAGTATCCACGAGGGCCAGCGGCCCGCCGCAATCTACGAGGTAGACGTTCGAATCGCCTCTCTGGGAGATGGGCTTGGTGATGCCCCACCCGCCGTTGCCGACGAGGTACACGCGCGGCGAAAGCTTTCCTGTATGGACGCTCATTCGATTTCCTTCCGACACGCCAGGTCAAATGGCCTTCCGCCCGGAGAGCATATCAGGCGGCAAGCGTCAAGTCAATCACCGCCATCGACTTGTGCGGCCTCTTTGACCTTGATAGGCGCCTGCGAAGAGGTATAATCAGCGCAAGTACAGTTTCAGGGGAGATTTATGAACGACAAAGCGATATGCGACCACGGCCGCGAGGTGCTGCGCACTGAGGCGAACGCAGTGCTCGAACTTGGCGACATGCTTGGCGATTCCTTTGTAAAGGGCGTGCGAATCATCCTCGAAGCGACCGGTGAGGACAAAAAGGGCAGGGTGGTCGTGACGGGGATGGGCAAGGCATACATAATCGGCCAGAAGATATCCGCAACGCTTGCTTCGACGGGGACACCTTCGTGGGCGATCCACCCTGCGGATGTGCCGCACGGCGACCTTGGGCGTATCACGGCCGACGACGTGATCCTGGCGCTTTCCAAGAGCGGCGAGACCAGCGAGATAGCGCGACTCGTCGAGCAGGTAAAGCGCATAGGCGCGCGCGTCATATCGATTACGTCCAGCAGCAGATCCCAGGCAGCAAAGTATAGCGACGTTATCATCGAGATAGGGGACGCGCCGGAGGCATGCCCACTGGGGCTGGCCCCTTCGACTTCAACTACGGTGATGCTCGCAATAGGCGATGCGATAGCGCTCACGGTGCTCAAACTGCGCGGATTCACACGCGAGCAATTTGCCGTTTTTCACCCGGGCGGAGCGTTAGGCAGGGCGCTCATAAGAGTAGAAGAGGTTATGCGCACCGGAGAGCGAAATGTCGCGGTGAGGCCCGAGGATACTGTCGGACAGGTGCTCAGCGCCATAAGCGGCGTACCGAGCGCCAAGGGCCGGGCGGGCGCGGCATGCGTGGTGGACGACGGTGGGCGGCTTGTGGGTTTCTTTACCGACGGCGACCTGCGCAGGCGGCTGCAGGAATATGGCGGAAAAGTGCTTTCGATGGAGATCGGCAAGGTTATGACGAAAAACCCGACGT
>CALMGO010000440.1 GCA_937863625.1 uncultured bacterium | reverse complement strand
GCCTGGCCCGGCAGCAGGAGATAGCCCGAGAACGTGCGAGCCTGCCTGCGCCCTATGCGCCCCCGTCATTTTCCCCGTCACGCCAATCTTTTCCCACAATGTGCCCACGTATTCTGGAACTTTGCCTGAGAGATGCCGGTTATCCCTTAGGGTAGGGAAAGGACAGAGTGCGCTTTGCGCGGAGGGGGTATCACATGGCAAAGAGGAAACGTCTTACGACTGCAGGTGGTGCGCCGGTTGACGGCGACCAGAATACCGTTACGGCAGGACCGCATGGGCCTGCATTGATGCAGGACGTTCACCTGATGGAAAAACTCGCACATTTCAACCGCGAGCGCATCCCTGAACGCGTGGTGCACGCAAAAGGCGCCGGCGCCCACGGGGTTTTCGAGTGCACGGCGGATATGTCGAAATACACGCGGGCGAAATTCCTGAGCGAAGTCGGCAAGAAGACGGATGTCTTTGCGCGCTTTTCCACGGTCGGCGGCGAAAAGGGGTCGGCGGACGCCGCACGGGACCCGCGCGGATTTGCGGTGAAGTTCTACACCGAAGAAGGCAACTACGACATGACGGGCAACAACACACCCGTATTCTTCATCCGTGACCCTCTTAAGTTTCCCGACTTCATACACACTCAGAAACGAGACCCCGGAACAAACACTCCCAATCCCGACATGTTCTGGGATTTCCTGTCCCTCACTCCCGAGTCGGTGCACCAGGTCACCATTCTTTTCTCGGACCGTGGCACGCCCAGAAGTTACCGCAATATGAACGGGTACAGCAGCCACACTTTCAAATGGTACAACCGCAAGGGCGAGTACTACTGGGTTCAGTATCACTTCAAGACTGAGCAGGGGATAAAAAACCTGACACGGGAAGAGGCCGGCGCAATGGCCGGGAAAGACCCTGACCATGCCACCAGAGATCTTCGCCATGCTATCGAGAAGGGCGAGTTCCCTTCCTGGCGAGTCTGCGTTCAGATAATGCCGCCCGAGGACGCGAAAGCCTATCGTTGGGATATCTTTGACATTACCAAGGTGTGGCCGCATGGCGATTACCCGCTCATTGACATCGGCCGTATGGTACTCAACCGCAATCCGGAGAACTACTTCGCGGAGGTCGAGCAGGCAGCGTTCTCGCCTGGCAACTTTGTGCCGGGTATTGCCGCCTCACCAGACAAAATGCTCCAGGCGCGGGTTATCTCATACCACGACGCGCACCTTCACCGCCTCGGGCCCAACTACCAGCTTCTCCCCATTAACGCCCCTAAGGCTGCCAAGGCTCAGAACTACCAGCGCGACGGGCACATGAGGTCAGATGAGAATGGCGGCGGCGGTCCCAACTACTGGCCGAATTCGATGGGCGGCCCGGAGCCGGACGAGTCTTTCGCCGAGCCACCCATAGAATTGGAAGGCGTGGCCATGCGGCATCTCCAGAAACTCACCGACGATGATTTCTTCCAGCCCGGCGAACTCTACCGCCGGGTGATGAACGACACCGACCGTGAACACCTCGTCGGCAACATCGTAGCACACCTCGGCGGGGCAAAAAAGCGCATACAGATGCGCCAAGCGGCAGTTTTCTACAAGGTTGA
>CALMGO010000439.1 GCA_937863625.1 uncultured bacterium | reverse complement strand
GTTGCTGAATCGGATAATCTGGAAACTGTCTCCGGGCTCCATGAGCCGAAGCGCCCGTTCGACCGCCGCCTTTGCCTGCGCTATCGGCTCTCCACGCATACTGCCGGAGCAGTCGAGCACAAATACCAGTTCCACTCCCTTACGCTTCAAGGACTCGAGTTTCTCCGGCGGATAGAGCATCAGCGTGAAAAATCCCCCCCTCTCGTCCTCATGCGTCAGGAGCGCTGTCTTTACCCTGTCGCCGGCCACTTTGTACCGAAGCACAAAGTCCTTGTTCGGTATCGTGTCAAACTCCCCGAGCGACACGGTCATCTTAGAGGGGCTGTCAGATACTTTCTTTACCACGTGGCTTCGGCACTCGACGCTTTCAATCGCAACGCCAGCATCGACCTCGACCGATAGCGCTATGTCATGCCCGCTTCTTTCGTCCGGCCTCATGTACTGCACTTCGGTGGCCTGGCCGGATACGCCCACAGCATCGCGCGCCACAGCGCCGACTCCGTCGGTCGAACCCGGCGGGTTAAACCTCGGCCCCACGACCATCGGAAACGAAAATTCATACCACCCGTCGAGATATGACAGCGTGTTGAAGTACTTGATGTTGATGTCGATATCTTTTCCCGGCTCGATATTGGCGATTTTTTGTGTGAAGATATTCGGGCGTTCCTGTGTAAGAAGCGACGCAACGTACCCCTGGGCCTTTGCCGCCTCGTAAATCCTCTCGGCCTCCTCGCGCTCCCGGATGATGCCTCGAATCGTCCTGTCGCCTATCGTCATGAGAAAGTCGCTCACGGCGGCGTTTTGCGGCAGGGGAAATACGTAGACCGCTTCGATCTTTTCGGAAAACGGGTTTGTATACTGCTGCGTGACGTCCACCGTCGCGATGTAGCCGCTTATCGTCGCCTTTACGTCCGTGTGCTTGAGCGGCACCGGGACGGTTTTTTTCTCCTTGGGCAGGCGTACGAGGAGTCCGCCTGTTCCAGGCGCGTCCTCGATCATCCACTCGCCGTTATCGTCGTCTTTTGCGATGACGACGACTTCGACAACGCCCTCTCCAGCGAAGAGATCGGCGTAGTCCTGCTGATACATGCCGAATGCCAGGCCCGTCTGCTTCAGGTTGCTGCTACTCCGCACTCCACGCGCACGCCCGTCAACAGGGTTGGCGTACCACGCGGCCCCGTCGGTACTCCCGCCTCCATATGAACCGTACGCATAGGCACGCCCTGAGGCATCAAACAAACTCATCCCCTGCGCGCGTATTTGCCCGGACGTCACGGAGCCTCCCGCCGCTGAAGGCGTAGCACTCGGCACCTGCTCTTTCCACTCGACGCCTTGCTGAAAACCTACCTCCGGCGGCTGGGTATCGCCGCCTTGCGTGACGAGCGAAGTCTCAGGTTTCGTCGCTGTCACAGCAACCGCCTTGCCCGCACTTTCGCTGGATTCGGTGGGAGTCCTTTGCGGCTCCTGCGTTTCTGCGGGCGGACTCGTATTCGCGACTTCGTCCGGCGAGGGTATCTCCCGACCCGTCACTGATGAGGTGGAGCGTGTCGTTCTCTTTTCGCCGGACATCAGGAAAAGGGCCGCCAAGGTGGCGCAGACGCATACCACGCCAAGAAGCACTTTCTTTTTGCCAGTCATTTCTCATCCCCCTGCTCTACCTGGATTGTGGCTGCTGTCTTCTCGCCCCCGGCTGAGGCCGCAGTTACGAGCCTGGCCTCATAGTCCGGCGCCATATCGCCTGTCACCTGCACGTGGATCCGCGCTATGCGCGTGCGCCCACGGGGCAGTTTCGCGGATGTGCTGTATGCCGCGACTATCACTCTGTCTTTGGCAAGCGCAGCAGGGTCATAGTAAGGCGGCCTGGCAAAAGCCTCATGGGCGCCGCCTTCGATACCCACTATCTTGACCTTGCCCGAGAGTGTAATGAGTTCGAACTGGTACGCCGCAAGCATCGCATCTCCTGAGTCGACGTACACGTTCAGCGACGCGAATCGCACTTTCGCTTGCGTCTGCTCCTGTGCCGACCCGACAGTCGCGAAGATCACCGCCGTTACTACCGCCATTGCAACTATTCTTTTCATCACATGACCCCCCTGTCGAGGCTCACTGCCGTCATCGCCACGATGTCAACGTCGGCCTGGTTGACCGCGCCGTCCCGGTTCATGTCGCCCGTTGCCGCCTCGACCGTTGATGCCTCTATGCCCCTCGCCAGCGCGAAGGCATCCAGGATGTCCACCTGTCCGTTACCGTCGATGTCCTCTCTCGTTGCGGAGGCTACCGCAGGCTGATTCTCTCCGGACTCACGCCACGACGGCAGCACAAGGACGCCGATAATCACCGCTGCTGCCGCTGCAGTTGCAGTCGCCCAGCGCACGATGACGCGCCGCACCCGCGCGCGCCGCATCCGCGCCTTTGCCAGGCTGAGCACTCTTTCATCGGCCTCCGCCGGCACAGGTATGTCAAAGGCAAAAAGCGCCCGGATGTCCCCCTTGAGTCTTCCGGGCGCTTCAGCCTCATCTCCCTTGCTTTTGTCTTCATATTCGTTCATCGTTCGTTCCTCCACTCCCTTTAAGCGAACATCGCCCCCAAAACGTTCTATTGTTTTTGCGAAAATTGAGACATGAGGCGGTAGATTCGCACAATTCAGGGGCGTGGCATGAGGGGCACGGGACTATTCGAGGAAGTATTCGAGCGTTCGTTTATCGCGTCTTAGCTTCTCAATCGCATAGTGAAGCCGCGATTTGACCGTCCCCTCAGGCACTCCAAGCGCTCTCGCGATCTCGGCCACGGTCATGTCGTCAACGTACCTCATGAGCACGACCTCCCTGGCCGCCTCCCCCAGGGCGCCGAGTGCGGCCTCCAGGTCGCCACGCTCATCGCGGTGCGACTCGTCAGGGCG
>CALMGO010000438.1 GCA_937863625.1 uncultured bacterium | reverse complement strand
GCCCTTTGCTGCGGAAGTCGCCGCTGAAGAAGAGCAACCCGAGTCCGTCGAGGAGCAAGTCGAGCAGGTCGAAGACGTTCCTGATGGTCCGCCCGAGAAACCCTTCTTCACGCAAAAAGACGCCCTCAAGGCCATGGTCGAGTGCCAGGATCTCAAGACGCTGCCCTTCGTAACCGCGGAGGTCCTGCAACTGACCGCAAGGCCCGACACCGATATCGACTCGCTCATACAGACCATCCTGAGAGACCCTTCTCTTGTCGCCAAGATACTCAAACTTGGCAATACTTCATTTTACGGCTCCCGCGGCAGAGTGCAGACTATTGAACGGGCCATCGTCAACATCGGGTTCTCGGGCATCAGAGAACTCGCCATGGCCGTCTCGGTTGTAAACCTTTTCGAAACCAGGAAGAAAGGCCACAATGTCGACAGGTTCGCCCTGTGGAACCACAATATCGCCTGCGCCGCCATAGCAAGAGGCATAGCCACGGCCGGCGGCACTATGTCCGCAGAGGCCGCCTTTGTCGGCGGTCTCCTCCACGACCTTGGAGTCGCCGTCCTCGACGACGTCTTCCCGGAAGAATACGCCAAGTGCACAGCCTACGTCCGCTATCATGGGGTCCCCCTGGCGCCCGCTGAGAAGGCCTTTATCGGGATTGACCATACGGAGGCCGCACAGGAGATATCAAAGGGCTGGAATGTCGAGGAGCGCTTCTGCCGCGTCATGGCCTGCCATCACGACTCATGGTCGGCCGTATCCGACATGCCCGGTGAAAACGGCCTGCTCGTAGCCGCCGTCAAACTTGCCGATACGTTGGCAAGGGCGCTTGGAGAAGGCGACGACTGCGACAGCGTGGTCGAGGAAGTCCCTCGTTCGGCGCTGCGCAAACTCAAAGTCGACGCCGACCAGATCGCCAATGTGCGCAACAATCTCGGCCTGGAACTTACCGAACTCAAGGCCGTCTTCCTGCTTCATGAGTCGGTGGATAACAAGGACCTCGAGAAACCTGAGTCGCCGGAGGCGTTGGCCGGCAAGAACGCCCTCATCATCGATGCAACCGACAGGCCCGTTGACGTGCCCCGCATAGTCTTTGACAACCTCGGAATCGCCACCATGGTCGCTGCAACCATCGCCAAAGGCGCCGCCGAGCGAAAACCCGATTTCGTCGTTTTCCGCGCAAAGGACGAGGCCGCCCTTCAGGCAAACCTCAAACAGCTCGCTGATATGTCCTCAAAGGGCTTGCTTGATTTCCCCTGTGCAGTCATTCTCGGCCAAAACAGCCTCAACGGAAAACTCTCTTCGCTGTACCCGGAGAAGTCCATCGTTGCCTTCGAGGAACCCTACAGCGTCTCGCTGATGCGTCGCCGCCTCATTGAGGCCGTCAAAAAGTAACTCATTTGCCGAGACAGAACCGGCTGAATACTTCGTCAAGCAGGTCCTCCGCGTAGTCTTCGCCTGTTATCCTGCCGAGACAGGTCGCCGCCTCCTTGATCTCAAGCGACACAAACTCGTCGCCGGCGCCTGCGGCGATTGCCTCGGCGGCGCGACCGAGCGCGTCAAGCGCCTCCTCGAGACTCCGCCTCTGCCTTTCGGCCAGGGCGAATCTCGCCGTTGACATGTCCACCCTTCCGCCCCGCACAAAGTCGACCAGCGCCGCTTCGAGCGCCTCGCGTCCGTCGCCGCTTTTGCTGCTTACCTCGAGGACCGCACCCTCGCCGTATCTCTCCCGCCACCCCTCCTCGTCAATCGCAAGGCCTTTGTCGGCCTTGTTAAGTACGACGATGTGTGTGAGCCCCTGCATTTCTTCATAGAGCGTCTCCACGTCGCTTCCAGGCGTCTCGGACGCGTCCACGACAAAAAGCACCATGTGCGCCTCGCGCACGAAGGCGCGCGTCCGTTCGACGGCGACCTTTTCGATGACCTCCGCGGCCGTCCTCACTCCGGCCGTGTCCACAAAGAGAAAATGCACGCCTCCAATCTGCGCCGCCGCCTCGAGAATGTCGCGCGTCGTGCCGGGCTGGTCGCGCACGATGGCTATGTCGTCCCCGGCGAGCATGTTAAAGAGACTCGACTTGCCCGCGTTGGCCGCGCCGTAAATAACAACTATCACCTCCTCGCGAAACGTTCGTCTCAGCGTGCTCTCTTCGACGAGACTCGCAACCGCCCGACTCGCGGAATCGACCGCCTCAGCCTGGCGCGCCGGCCCGGCAAAGGTCACGTCCTCCTCGAAAAAATCAAGCCCCGCCTCGATGTCGGCCGCCAGGGAGACAAGTCCGTCTCTTATCGCTTTGACCTCGCCGCCGAGATGCCCCGTAAGCGCCGACAGCGCCATGCGCTCTTCCTGTACGCTCGCCGACTGGATTATCGCGAGCACCGCCTCCGCCTGCGCCAGGTCTATCCGTCCGTTCAGGAACGCCCTTTTGGTAAATTCACCCGCCTCGGCCTGCCTGGCCCCCAGCCTCAGCGTCTGCGCCAGTATCGCCGCCAATAGCGGCGGCGACCCCGGCGCGTGAATCTCCACCACGTCCTCGCGCGTGTACGAACGCGGCGCGCGCATCACGTAGAGAATGACCGGAAAGGGCCCCGTATCAGGCAGTTTTATCCGACGCAAAAGTCGCACATAAGTCCCCTCCCCCGGCGGCTCATCGACAAGCCGCGATACGATTGCCGCCGCATCCGGACCTGACAGGCGCACTATGCCTCTTGCGCTTTTGCCGCTTGCGCTTGCGATAGCGACTATCGTGTCGTCGGCATTCAAATCTCTATCCCCATCCTGTGCAGGAGTTCCTCGCCTCCGCCAAGCGCTTCCTCAGTGGTAAAGACCACGCGCCCCGCGGCGAGTTCGTCATTGAGCCTCGCCGCGAAGGTCTTCAGCGCTTCGTACCTCTCGTACGGCCCGGACCCCACCGGCGCGGCCGTATTATTCTGGAGAAGCGGCTCGGCCAGGGCCGCGCGCGCCCGCTCCGCAAGCCTCTCAAAGTATGCCGTCCCCGGTATCGGCGAATACTGCGCCAGGCGCACCGCCACGGCCGCAGCGTGCGCCGCCGCTATCGCCCGCGTCGTCTCCTCCACCGACTCATCCGGAAGCCCTGTCATCACGTACGCGCCCATCTCCTCCGACGAAAAACCCGCGTCCCTGAGCCGACCCACGGCTGCGATGAAGTCCGCATGACCCACCTTGCCGTCCCAGTCGGCCTGACGCGCCGACGACACCGTCTCGAGCGACAGCCGCAGCGTCACGAATCCGGCCTCCTTCATGAGCGCCGCGATCTCCTCATCTATCATCCTCGCGGCAAGACCGTTGGGCGTGTGAAACCGCATCCCCAGCCCGCGCCTTATTATATCGCGAAGTATCGGCTTGATGTGATTGCTCGCATCCCACAACAGCGCGTCATCGAAAAACGCTACGTCCCGCACCTCGAACTCCTCCTTATACCTCTCTATCTCGTCCTCGACGCTTGACGCCCGTCTGCGCTCGATGCCTCTTGATAACAGGCCCGACGCGCAGTATGCGCAGTGATAGGGGCATCCGCGGCCGGTCAGGATGCTCACTGACTCGACCCGGCCCAGAAGATGGTACGCGGGAAAAGGAAGACTCCCGAAGAAATCGTCCACCTCCGGCGCGGCGCATCCCTGGACCTCGGCCGCGATTTGCGCCATGGCCTTTTCGCCGGGACCTCTCACAAGGTAGTCCGGCCTCACGACGCGCTCCGCGTGCTCGGCAGAGAGTGTGGCGTATATCCCGCCAAGCGCCACCGGCACGCCGGGAAAAACTCTCCGTACGGCCTCAACGGCCTCCGCGACGCCGCCGTACCAGTACGTCATGCCGCTTGTGACGCCGATGATGTCAGGCGGTTCGCCCGCGGCCAGCTCGCGCTGGAACACTTCCCCCGGCAGGCCGAAGCGTTTATAGACGCGTGGGATATCTTTGTAGCAGACGGGCTTTTCGACTTCGCTCCAGTGATAAGACCCCGTGCCGTATCTGCGGCTTTTGTGGCCGTACTTGCCGCCTCCCGCGCCGTAGCAGGGATGAAGCCTGTCGAGGCAGTCGACGATGCGCGCCTCGTGGCCGAGCGTCTCCAGCACCGCCGCCACATAGAGAAGACCCAGCGGTTTTGCCCACAGATCATAAGCGGCAAAATCGTAGATCGGCGGATTCACCAGAAGCACCCGCGCCATGACTATCTCCCGAGCGCGGGCATCGCCTTGGCCGCGTAAAGCGCCAGCACTCCAAGCCCCGCGAGAAAGAGCCCCCCGATGACCTGCCTCCAGCGCCTGCCCATGTCGATTTCCTTCAGCACGATAACACCGTAGAGGACGCTTATTACTATCGAGAGATTAAGAAGCGCCCACGACACCGCCACACCCACGTACGCAACCGACACTATCATCGTCACAAGGGCCACCGCCCACACGACACCGCCCAAAGCCGCCAGCGCATGATCCCGCGCCGACGCTGCCTTCAAAAAGTCAAACCGCCTCCTGACTATCACGTATGTCCCCATCCCGCCGAGCATCGCGCCGACTCCGATCCCCAGATTCATCTGCGGTCGCGGCACGCCGTACTCGGTCAAAAGTTTCATCCCGAGGCCGTTGGCGCCGTAAAGAACACTCGCGATTATCGGCACCAGGTACCCCCTCAGGCTCGCGTCCGGCACCGACTCCTCCCGGTGCGCAGTCGAGCTCAAAACGTACGCCGTCACCACCACTAAAAATGCCCCCGCCGACGCGAAGACCGGGTTGGTGGTCGCCGCCTCGTTGAAAAAAAGAAAACCCCCTATCGTCGTCACGACAGGCTGCGTGTTTTTTATCGCGGTCGCCTTGGCCAGTCCGATATTTCGCGTCCCTGCCGCGTAAGCGTACGTGCCGACGGCCCAGTTGGCGCCGATGACGACGCTCAGCAGGGCCGCCGGCGTATGCGCAAACGGCATCCCCGCCAGAAGCCAATACGCCGCGCTGCCGACCGCGGCTCCCGCGGTCATCCCCACCATGAAGGTCAGCGAGTCGCTTTTGACGTAGCGTCTGGGCACCATGAAAAGGCCGATGAAAAAAGCCGTCACGAGCCCCAGTATCACGCCGAGAAATGCTGTTTTGTCCAGGGTCAGCTCCAGTTCTGTCCGCATGACGCCCTGCCGCTTCCGAAGGTCATCATTGTACCGGCCGCCTTCCTCCCGGCAACCGCCGGCAAAGTTGCCGTTGACCTCAGTGGTGCCTTCGGCATATAATTCGGCCCTCGAACTGGCCATAAGGAGATACGATGAAAAAAGCCCTCATTACGGGAATCACCGGACAGGACGGTTCGTACCTGGCCGATCTGCTCCTGGACAAGGGATACGAAGTCCACGGCATGGTGCGTCGTTCCTCTACTGAAAATTTCGAACGCATCGCGCACATCACCGACCGCGTCACGCTCCACCAGGCGGACCTCCTCGACGAACTCTCGCTCATCAACCTTGTCAAACTCGTCCGACCAGACGAACTCTATAACCTCGCTGCCATGTCCTTCGTGCCGACGTCCTGGGTGCAGCCGGTACTCACCGGTGAATTCACCGCCATCGGCGTCACCAGGGTGCTCGAAGCCGTGAGATTGGTCGACCCCGACATTCGCTTCTACCAGGCTTCCTCCTCGGAAATGTTCGGTAAGGTGCGCGAAATCCCCCAGAATGAAAAGACGCCCTTCCACCCCCGCAGCCCCTATGGCGTCGCCAAGGTCTACGGGCACATGATCACCGTCAACTATCGCGAGTCCTACAATATCTTCGCCTGCGCGGGCATACTCTTTAATCACGAGTCGCCGCGCCGCGGCAGGGAATTCGTCACCAGAAAGATCTCCGACGGCGTCGCGCGCATAAAGCTCGGACTTTCAAATGAACTGCGCCTTGGCAATCTCGACGCCGAGCGCGACTGGGGTTTTGCCGGCGACTATGTCCAGGCAATGTGGCTCATGCTCCAGCAGGACGAGCCCGACGACTTCGTCATAGGCGCCGAAAAGACGCACTCCGTCAGGCACTTCGTCGAGAGCGCCTTCGCGGTGGCCGACCTCGACTGGCAGAAGTACGTCGTCGCCGACGAGAGATTCCTGCGCCCCGCGGAGGTCGATAGCCTTATTGCAGACGCCTCAAAGGCGCACAAAGAACTCGGCTGGAAAGCCGAGGTCAGTTTCGACCAGCTCGTCGAGATGATGGTCAAGGCCGATATCGACCGCCTTAAAAAGGGCGCATGACGCTATGAACTGCCTCGTAACAGGAGCGCCCGGGTTTGCCGGTTCACACCTGGTCGGCCGTCTCGTTTCCGACGGGGTCAAGGTCGTCGCGCTGGCCGCCCCCGGCGAGGACATATTCCGCCTTGACGCTGTCGCAGGAAACATCGACATACGCCGCGCGGATATCACCGATGTCGATGCCCTTGGTGATGCGCTCGGGGAGAAGCGCTTTGACGTCGTCTACCACCTCGCAGCCCTTGCCGGCGTCGCGGGTTCCTTCTCCCGGCCTCTGGACACCTACACGGTCAATACGCTCGGCACCGCGAATATCCTCGACGCCTTAAGGCAACGTCCCCCCGGCCGCTTCATCCATATATCAAGCGCCGACGTCTACGGACACGTGCCGCAGGATATCATGCCCATCCGTGAAAATACGAGGCTTGCGCCGGCAAGCCCCTATTCGGCCTCCAAGGCGGCCGCTGAGGTCATATGCTCGCAGTTCTGGCGGACGTACGGCTTTCCTGTAGTCATCATACGGCCGTTTAACCACACGGGCCCGGGCCAG
>CALMGO010000437.1 GCA_937863625.1 uncultured bacterium | reverse complement strand
AGCGCGGCAAGCTGCGATAGCGGCACGAGTCCCAGTTCGCGAAACTCGGGATACACGACGATCTTGCCCGAAAGCGTACGGTTTTCAACCGCGGAAAGCCCGTCAAGCGCCCCCGCCATTCCTGCAACCGCGTCGACTGACGCGTTCGTATCCAGCCGGTTGCTTTCAACCTTTTCGAGGACAAGCTTCATGTCCCGGACGACGCTTCCCGATGAGCCGAACATATAGACACCCTTAGCGATGTATGCATCAAGGTCTATCGGCTCGCGTACAGACGCCTGGATACCTGCGAAGATGTTGATGAGGCAACCGGGGGCGCATTCTTTGACAGCGCTCGCGACAAGCGGCGCCAGCGGCGCCATGAGCGCCACGTAGGTCGGCGCGGTTTGGACGTGACTCACTTGCGGATTGACCAGATGCAGCGGCACGCGCCTGGCGCCAGCGGACGAGCCGGCCTTTCTCCCGAGTGCCTCCAACCGCGCGTCGTCGAAATCAGACGCCGTTATTTCGATACCGTCCACACCCGAGAAAATCGCCCTCAAGACGTGCATCTGCCCCATCGGCCCGCCGGCGCCGATGACGAGGATTTTCTCGCAGGGGCGGATCTCCCCGGTAGCGGGTATCCTTGCGTACGATTCGGCCGCACTCGTTCCCTCGGTGCCGATCCATCTCGTCAGGCCATAGTGCACTCTTCCGACCCCGACTGAGACAACCCCAATGTGCCTGCCGCCGGTAACGATATTCATCATGCCGCTGTGAGCGAGCATGTCATTGAGCGCTTCTATGGACTCCCTTTTAGCGCCGAAGTACACTATGTCGTCAAACGCCTCGTGCGGCAGTTCGGCAATCCCCTCTACCCGCGTGAGCGTCTCTGACATTTCGTGAAGCGGAGCCGATTGCCCTTCGTCCGCGCAAACGGCGGTTACCGCCGCGGGGGCGCCGTTTTTCTCGAAAGCCTCCGCAAGCCCTTCAATCCTGTGCCCGGCCTCCACAACGACAAGCATCCTGCCGCCTGGCTTGGGCGCTCTACGCTCCTTGTTGACGTAGGACTCCTCAACACACGCCCACGGCTCCACGAGGCACAGCGCAGATGCGGATGATTGGTCACCGACCTTTATGAGGTAGTGTTCGCCGGTCGCCTCGTCCACGACAACCCGCTCGTCGAGCGCGACGTATTCCTGGAGCGCTCCTTCGAAATTGTAGCCAAACGCAGCGTTTGACCCCGCAGTACGGAGCGCGCGGTAGTCAGCCTGCACGATGACTCTTTCGCCTGCCTTGTGATGGCGCGCCTTCGCGCCCACAGCGACAATCCTGCATACCGCCTCGTGCCCCGGCACGGTCGGCATATCCCCAGGGACGTAACCAGCCAGTCCGGCGAGGGCCTCTTTCGTGATACCGCTGAGAATCCCGCTCTTTCGCGGGTGGTCAGAAAACTGCTTGAGGACCTTCAGGTCGCTGAAGCAGAGTCCTACCGCCTCGACCCTGGCGAGAATGGTATACGGCCCGACCGGGCCGACAGGCTTGGCCTTATTTAGCATGAGCCGGCCCGGCCCCGTGAGTTGTACGGCGTACTGTGTTGATGGGATTTCGCTATGGCTTGCGGCCATTTCAGGCCCGTCCTTCCTCTGCGGTGCGCCCGCCGCCTTCAACCAAGCATTACCTGGCCGCCTGTGACGGGAATGGCCTGCCCGGTCTCGTACTCCTGTTCAATAACGTAATATATCGCCTTCATGACGTCTGCGGTCATGCATCCGCGCCCCATCGGCACTTTGGCCTCATAAGCGCGCCGGACGTCCTCGATCGTCCTGGCGCCGGGCACCTTGCCGCTTCGCAGATACTGCGCGAAGAGGCCGTTTTCGGGGTCCGACCAGAGCGGGCCATCAAAGAAATTACCGGGGCACACGGCGTTGACCTTTATATTGTCCTCGACGAGTTCGAGCGCAAACGACTGAGTGAGGCCGATGCCGCCGAACTTGCTCCCGGCATACGCGCTGTTGCGGTTGGAGCCGGCCAGGCCGGATTTTGAATTTACCTGGATGATGTCGCTTCTATAATCGCGCCTGGCCATGTGCTGCACCGCCATCACGGGCGACGCATTCTGCACACATGCGAAGTAGCCTACGTAATTGACCGCGGTCACAAACTCAAATTCCGCCTGCGGCTGCGTCTTCACACTGCCCGCCCGAAGTACGCCGGCATTTGATATGAAGAGGTCAAACCCTCCGTACCGCTTAACGACTTCACAGACGGCGTCGGCAACCGAATCGCCATTGGAGACGTCGACGGCCGTCGTCATAACGCGAGAAACACCTGCCGCCTCGCAAAGAACCGCGGCCGACCTCGCGACTGCGTCGGCGTTTATGTCCAGGAGCGCAACGTGCGCGCCCTCCTTGAGAAGGTCCTGGGCGATTTCATATCCAAATCCTTGAGCCGCTCCCGTCACGACCGCGACCTTTCCGGCTACGCGCCCCTTGCGAGCCTCGCCGGCGGCGACACGCCTCCTGTGGACCTCGAGCTCCCAGTTTTCAATGAACTTCCTGTCGTGTTCGCCGAGAAACTTCGCGCCACCGAGCCGCCGCGCTCCGGCCATGACCTTTATGGCGTCAACGTACACGGCCCGAGCGGTTTCCGCCCCTGCGAAATCATCGCCTGCCACGAACAGTCCAAGCCCCTTTACAATGACCACACCGGGGATGAATCCCGCGGCTGCCTTGTGCGCGTCAACGGCCATCCGGAGTCTCGCGACAATCGCGTCGACCGGTTCGTCTCCGACCGTTTCAAACCACATTGGAAATGTCTTGCAGTAGACTATCTGGTCGGGCGCAAGCGCGCCTCCCGCCGCCATGGCCGCGCCATGGGCTCCTGCCGCCAGATTCATGGCATGATCGGAACTATCAAACGTCACAACCTTGAGGGTCGGACCCTCGGCCAACAGGGCGCGAAGAGCCGGTGCGATAACCCCAATGAACTTACGCGAACGTTGTTCGTCAATGGCTTCAAGGGCACCGAACGGCTCACCCGTCCTGATGTCACCAAGCCGCTCGCGCACTTTGTCAACGAACCACTGTGTCCGCCGGATAATCTCTTCGGGGTCATCGTCGGCAATGATGAGCCCGTGGTTCTCCAATAACACCGCCGCAGGCTGCGCTTTCTTCGTCCGCTTCGCATGCGCTTCAAGCGCCACCGCAAGCTTACGCGCCAAAATGTATCCGGGGTCCACGTAGGGCACCCATAGCACCTCGTCACCGAAGAGTTCCTTCGTGACTCTCTCGCCGTTAGTCGAGCAGGCAATCATATTCGCCCACGTCGAATGCGTGTGCACCACGAACGTCGGCGACAGCACGTTGTGAAGAACGCACTCAACCGACGGGCGCATCCCCTTTTCTCCCTCTAAGCGCGCATCGAGTATCGCGGCTTTGAACTCCTCCTCGCGGCACACGGGGTCGTCGCTCAAGCTCGTGGAAAGCAGTGAAGTGAGCTTCTCCCGATTCATTGCGACGAAGCCGCCCGCTTCGATTGTCGCGAGCGAATGGCCGCTTGCCTTTACGTGGAGCCGCCCCTCGATTTTCGCCGAAGTGTTCCCACCTCCGGCGAGTATGAACTCAGGATTTGTGCCGAAATGCCGCGAAAGCCAGATGAGTTTCCCCATCGGCGAAGCGTTCGGGTCATATCCGGAAGTATTCGTTTTCTTGTTCATATTTCCCCTTGCACCGGCGGTTCCCCTGCGCGGGCTGCACGTCCGACCACCGCCGCGCCGATTCGAGCCATCCGGCCTATCAGTTCCTGGCCGCCGCCGTACACGCTGCCGTTCTCATCTACAAAGCCCGCTCTTCCCGAAAGCGTCAACACCTCATGCGCCGCGATTATGCACGCCCCCTCCCGCAGAATGTCTTCCACTGCAGCAGGAATAGCCTGTCCTCCGCGGCAAAGCGGCGTCAGGGGCGGCATGTCGAGCGTATTATGCTCCGTCCCGGCTGTCACTACAAGCCCCGCCTTTCGCGCGGCGACGACATATCGTTCGAGCGCAGCCACGTCGTTTCTCAGCGGGATGAACTCGACGCAATGAATGCCTCGTGATTTGACGTTGGCAATGAGTTTATCAACCGGGTCTTCAAAGGGGCACACCGGTTTCGCTCCGTCAAGAAGCACCGGGTAACACGGGATGCCACCGAGTTGGAGTATAAGCCGGAATGCCTCCTCGAACGTGACGAACTTCTCAGCGACAAATGCGGGGCGTCCCGACTTCATGAGATGCGTCCTGATATCGTTTTGCACCTTGACCGCATCGGACGAATCGGACGGCTCTGCGCCGAGCAGGTCTTTGAGCGCCGCCGTGCGCGAAGCACCATCGGCGCAGGCGAAGAGCGCCTCCTGAAACGCCATGGCCACGTGCCGCTCCTGGAGAGTCACCGTGCCGGGGGCAGCGCCGGTGCGACCCACGACACGGTCCACAATCTCCTCTTCGTCAAGCGGCGTCGCTACGCCCGCAGCGGTGAAGATGTCGGAGAGAAGTCCGATCATCCTCCGCATTCTGTCGGAGTCGTTTTGTCTTATCTTGTCGATAGTCTGACTTGCATCGGGGAGCAGGGGGTCGAGGCGCGTTATCCCTTTCCCGCATATATACATCTTGCCGGGGTTGCCGGGGTCGTTTATCTTGACTCCGGCGCGCTCGAGATCGGCGTCAAGCGTTATAACTTCGAGGCCGAAGAGGGGCAATATCCCTTTGGAGAGGCATGCCGCGCCGAATTCGCCGTAGACGTCGAAGTCGTAGTAGTTACCTGCGCCAAGGACGTTGATGCCTTCCGCGGCGGCCTGCTCGACGGCCTCGCTAACGTCATGAAACGCCGAGAAATTCGGAGGGAGGTGTATGTGGGTATTCGTCTTGAAGGGAAACGCGCGCGGCGGCGCCTCTTTTGACGCGGCGTCCAATCCGGCGGTCGGCATGAGGCCGCGAAGGAGTTCGAAGACTTCATGAATTGATAGAGACACCGTGCCCTCGAAAAGTGCAAGCGAAGCATTCGCGAAGTTCAGATAGTTTCCGGGTGCTCCAGAAGTACCTTCAGGCGCGCGAGAAATTTCGCCGCCACGACACCGTCTATGACGCGGTGGTCCGAGCTGAGCGTCATCGTCATCACATGACCCGCCTTGAGCGCGCCATCGCTTACAACCGCCGCCTCGCGCACGGCGCCGATTGCGAGTATCGCAGACTCAGGAGGGTTGATAATCGCAGCGAATTCCTCCACGCCGAACATGCCGAGATTGGTAACGGTAAACGTGCCTTTGCCGACGCCTTCGAGCTTCCCCGCGCGCGCCGCGGAAACGATGCTTCTGACCTTTGCCGCCAGTTGCGTCAGGTTCATCGCGTCTGCACCCTCGATGACCGGCACGAGAAGTCCATCGTCGGTCGCTACGGCGATACCGATATTAGCCGACGGCGTCTCCACGATATCGACGCCTTCAATGCGGCTCCTGAACCCGGGAAACTCCTTCATCGCGCGCGCACATGCAAGGATGATAACGTCGTTTATACTGCACGCGAACTCGCCCTTTTTAGCCTTCTGAAACGTTTGCATCGGCTCCGCGTCCACCGTGAGCCTGGCGTAAAAGTGCGGTACGGTCTGTTTCGACAACGTCAGGTTCGCTGCGATCGCTTTTCTCATCTTTGTCATCGGACGTCGCACAGTCTGCGCATCTCGGGCGACCGGCGCCTTGGCGCTTTTCTCGCTTTCCTTAACGACGTCATCATACGTAATGCGCCCGCCGGGGCCGCTGCCCTTTGAAATGCGCGCCAGGTCCACGCCCAGTTCGCGAGCCGCTTTTCGCGCCGCAGGTGAAACAACAACATCGCGTGCCTGGCCAACTGAAGAAGTCGCCTCCTCGGATGCTGTCTGCTCCTTGACCTCTTCACGTGAGGTCGACGCCGCTTCTGCAGGCGCCGCTTCCATGCTCGCCAGGTACGCCTCCACGTCCTCCCCGGCGTCCCCGACAAGCGCAATCGGCATGTGCACCGGCACAACCGCCCCCTCCGGCTGCAAAAGTCTCAAAACCGTCCCGTCCTCAGGTGATTCGAATTCAAAAACCGCCTTGTCCGTCTCAATCTCGGCGATGACCTCGCCTTTCGCGACGGTCTCCCCTTCGTCCTTCAGCCAGGCGATTATCGTCCCCTCTTCCATCGTCTGTCCGCTTTGCGGCATGGTTATAGTATGCATTGCGCACCCTGCAGGGCCTCAACTCCCAAAAAGCGCACTCTACGCCTTTCACACATAAAATACACATTCCTCTTGAACTCGTCAAGAAGGAATGTACACTTATTGCATATTTATGGCGTTTTGCTGTCTCTCTGTGTCGTTGTTATGAATGTATTGTGCGTTCTTCCTCTAATTCAAGGATGTGGACAGAATGGGCCTCCCAATCCGCCAGCGCAGAGAGCGCATACTGAACAGCATTTATGAAAAGGGGCACGTGGCTGTGGACAGCCTCGCCGAGATGTTTTCGGTTTCGTCTGCGACCATCCGCAGGGACCTGGGTTTTCTTGCATCGGGGCACCCTATTGAGGTTGTGTACGGAGGGGCGGAGCTTATCCGCAGTGCGGATTTTTCGTTCCGGTCCAAGGCGATGAGAAATGTTGAGGCGAAGAAGGTCATCGGCCGACTGGCGGCCGGGACCGTAACGGACGGGGACACCATCTTTCTCGATTCGGGCACGACCTGTTTCGAGATGGCTCCATTTCTCAAGCGCAGGCGCGGCCTTTCGGTCATCGTCAACT
>CALMGO010000436.1 GCA_937863625.1 uncultured bacterium | reverse complement strand
CGTATTTGACGCCTTCGCCGCAGGCAATCGAGACCCAGCCGTATTTCTTGTAGGTGTCCTCGACCTTCTGAACAAACTTATCAACTTCGAAGGCGCGCTCGGGCAAAAGCAGAATGTGCGGGGCGCTTCCGGGGTCGGCGGTTCTAGCAAGAGCGGCGGCGGCGGTAAGCCAGCCTGCGTCGCGGCCGATGGACTGGTATATCACGAACTGGTCGACCTTCTGCATGTCGCGCGCGAGGATGCCTGCGTGAAGGACGCTGAGCGCGGTGTAGCGCGCGGCGGAGGCGTATCCGGGGGTGTGGTCGGTGCCGAAGAGGTCGTTATCGACGGTCTTGGGGATGCCGACGCCGCAGAGTTCGTAACCCTCTTTAGCGCAGTATGCCTCGACGCGATGGATGGTGTCCATGGTGTCGTTGCCGCCGATCAAGAACATGTAGCGGATATCGAAGGCCTTAAGCGTTTCGAGGATGACGGGCAGGTCGGCGTCTTTGACCTTGTGGCGGCAGGAGCCGAGCGCGGAGCCAGGCGTGCCGACGAGGCCTTTGACGGTGGCGGCGGATTCCTTTGTGAGGTCCATGGCCTCGCCGCGCATGAAACCCTCGATAGCCCAGCGCATGCCGAGGATTTTGCCGATATTCTTGTCTTTCTTGGCCTGGGTGATGACGCCGGCGAGGCTGGAATTGATGACGCTTGTGGGGCCGCCGGACTGACCTATTATCGCATTACCTTTTGCCATCGTATGCTCCAGATTGGGTGTCTATTAGGAAGCCTGTACCGAGCCGCGGATGGCGCCGAGCGCCAGCGCGAAATCCCTCACATCGCCGACGGAGGCCGACGGTATTTTGTTTTCTGCAGCGTACTTTTCGGCCTGGGTGCCGGTCTGGGGGCAGAAGAGCGTACCCTCGAAGACCTTTGGCGCGTCGTTGGCCTTGTCACCGACGATAATCTTTACAAAGGGCTTGCCGCGGAGGACATCGATGCCGTAGGCATTGAGGCCGGACTGTTTGTAGTAGTCGCCGTCATCGACGGCCTTGGCAAAACAATCAATGCCGAAATCTTCGTAAACCATGCAGCGACGGCCGGTGCGGGCCTTGAGGGCGTCGCCGAGTTTTTCGAGGTCGGCAAAGGCGAAGCCGGGCTTGTCTTTGGAATCCATCTCGAAACTCACAAGGTTGCCTTCGACCCTCTTAAAACGCACGGAGATGAGCGGGTGCTTGCGGGCGAGAGCAGTGAAGACGCCTTTCAAATTCTTGACGGTGTTTCTGAAATAGACTTTGGAGTCCTTGAACTCGCACTCGGACTCCGAGGCGGTCTCCTTGTAGAGTTTTTCAATCGTGGGGATGCGCCCCTTGACGAGGGGATGCTCGAAGAGGTGGCCGTTATGGTCGGCCTCGACGATGACGGGGCCGACGCCGGAGGAGTAGTTACCCTGGATGGCGAACTTTATGCCGGCATCGGCGGCGATGTCGATGGCGGTCTGGAGAAAGCCGAGGGCTTCCTTTTCGTTATAGGGGTAGATGAATGTGACGTCGTCGCCGTTTTTGTAGACCATGCCGTACTCGCCGACGATGCCGAGGCCGGAGAGGGCGAGCCTTTCCTCGCGGAAGAAGGTCATGGAGGAGAGGTCCCAGCCGGTCATGAGGGCGACGGTGATATTCGGAAGCGACATGAGGTATTCGACGCACTCTTTGGCGTGGGGCATGGGCATGAGGTCATTATTGTCGACGGCAACGATGGGGCCGTTAACATCGAGGCCGATGACGATGTCGCCGGCCATATCGAGGAAATTGGCCGTTGCGGCGTCGAGGATACCCTGTGCGGTCGTAAGGACCGCGGCGGGGTCGAGTCCGCAATCTTTTGCGATAGCGCGGGCGCGCGCGTCAAGGGCGAGTTTGTGAGACAGCATCCAACACCTCCGTATGAGATTACAATTGCGTGCCCGAAAAGACCGAAACCGAGAGGGCTTGAGGGTACCCGAAAAGGGGTCTCGCGTCAAGACGTTTTCGGGGGGGGGGATGCGTCGTTACAAGAGGCAATGAGTTCGCACGGCGGGGCAAGCCCGCCGTGACACACGACAGAATAGACACCGCGAGGAATCCGCGCGGGGCAGGGTCCAACTTGCACGGACACGACCAGCGTCGGTCGTTCACACTCGTGGCATTCTACTGCGCAGAGGCCCGCCAGAGGCGAGGTAAACTACGAAGAACAAGCGCCACCGGTGCCACACACCGGGAGCGGCGGGGCAAAGAGGCGCGGCTCTACGTAAACATTCACTTGTATCCTTTGGCTTGCATGGCGCGGAGAACGGCTTCCTTCTGGCCGCGAACAATTGCCAATTCGCTTGCCTCTATGCCATCTCCCTCCCCGAAACCCCACCAGAATGCCTGCATCTTGCTTGTCTTAATTCTTTGCTCCTGCGCAACCACTAACTGGGCTTCTCGCCTTGTCAGCGAATCCAATTCTGCCGCTAGGCGCACCTCGTCGAACTCCTCATAATTCAAGGTGCTCATGTACGAACCCGTGATTTGCGAAGGTGGTGTCGGCATGTTCATGCAGCCGACCAGGACGAGGCAAGCAATGACGAGTACTAAGTGTTGCGTAATGTGTTTTGCCATGGCACCCCCAATATGACCAAAAAAGATCGAATATGCGTGACGTTTGACTGCACATCGTCATTAGAGCATACAAGTCAATGCCTTGCAAGCGAAAACCTCGATGTGCCTT
Source organism: uncultured bacterium (assembly GCA_937863625.1). Lineage (GTDB taxonomy): Bacteria > Planctomycetota > DG-23 > SLPQ01 > SLPQ01 > CALMGO01. The sequence goes on along the minus strand of CALMGO010000436.1, from coordinate 9,990 downwards.
GGCGGTTCGTTCTCGGCTCGGTCGACAGTTCAAATCGTGGGCAGGCAAGTTGCGTCAAGTCCCCGGCGTGCAAACAGGCTGGCGCACGCCCCCGCCACGGGCGGGTAAACCTCCAAAGGCGGGTAAATGTGCGTCCCTGTCCCGACAGATCGGGACGTTCCGCAGAAGCAGAGCAAGGAATCCGCGTGGGGCAAGCCCCACCCTACATGAACAGGATTGGCGGGGTTCAGGAGAGGTGAGAGAGCATGTCCTGGACGTCGAGAGTGTTATTCAACTGCTGGGCGTATTTCAAGAACTTGACGGCGGAGGGGATATCGGAGAGGTTGTAGCGGCAGGTCTTGCCGGCGAGGAAAGCGGCAGTATATGCCTGCTGGCGGGCGTTGGCGTAAATCGCGGTGGGCCATGCCTTGTCCGAGGCGAAAAGCCTCAGCGCCCTTTCGAGCATCTTTACGGCGTCGGAGTGCTTGCCAGCCTGCTGGAGGTCGGCGCTCACGTGGTTGCGGCAGATGATGGCGTGGAGTATGGCCTCGTGATTGTCCCCCTGAAGGAGAATCGCCTCGTCAAAGAGCGCGAGGGCCTCGGCCTTTTTGCCATACGAGAAAAGCGCCTTGGCGCGGGTGAGCGTCTCGGTGGATTTGTCGGGCGAATATTCGCCGGCGGCAAAGGCGGCGCTGCACCAGGGGCAGAGGCCTTTCCTGCCGATGAAGGCCTTTGGAACTGCAAACAACTTTGCGCATGAGGGGCACCTGGTATCGACGCTTGAGGCGTCGCCGCCGAGGGTATCCATGAGGCGGCCGGACTGCGCGTCGTAGAGTCTCAAGGCCCCGGAGGAGTAACCGCCAAGTATCTCGAAGGTGCCGGGCTGAAAGGCAAGGGCCGTGACGCTGTCGCGCTCGGACTCGAGCTTGAAGAGGGGCTTTGCGGTGTCGACGTCCCAGACGCGAAGGGCCCAGTCGGCGGAGCCTGTGGCGGCGCGGGTGTTATCGAAGTCTATGGCAGCGGAGGTCACGCTCACGAAATGGCCGGTGAGGAGTTTAACGCGCCTGCCCTTTGCGATGCTCCATATCATAGCGCTCAGGTCGTCGGAGCCGGAAATGGCGATGCCGCCGTCGCGATTCAAGGCCAGGCATCGGACCGGGCCGCCGTGGCCTTTGAGTTTGGCGATTCGTTTGGCCTTGTCGATGCGCCAGGTCATGAGCAGGCCATCGAGGCCGCCGGAGATGACGAATTTACCCTGCGGGTCGAGCGCCATCGAAGTCACGCCACCTTTGTGGCCTTTGTAAACGAGGAGACATTTGCCAGTGACGAGCTCCCATTTGCGCACGGCGCCATCCATGCCTGACGAGAATGCAAATGCGCCCCCCGGAAAGAACGCGACCGATGTGACCTCTCCCTCGTGGCCCTGGAACACCCTGACGCACTTTGCATTTGCAACTCTCCAGAGCCTTACGGAGCCGTCCGCGCCGCCGGTCAGGACGAAATTACCATCGGGGCTGAGCGACACTGAGCGAACCGCCCCTTCGTGGCCGATGAAGCGGGCGGTCTCATGCCCTGAGGAGATATCCCAGAAACGCGCGGTGCCATCGTCGCCGGCGGAAAGGGCTATCGTGCCGCCGTGGCTGTAGGTGACGCAGTTGACGGCGCCTTTGTGACCTGAGACGGCGGGGAAGACGTCGCCTTCCTTCCATGCGGGAGTTTCGGTGGCGTTCTCGACGGGGGCGTGCATGGAACTAACGACCATGAAGGTGTCGCAGTGAGGACAGGCGCCCTTTTTGCCTTCGGCGGTTTCAGAGAAACGGACTGCTTTACCACAGGCAGGGCAGTTTACCGAGATTGCCATGGCTACCCTTTTCCGGCGTCGCCGGCCCACGTCGGCAACGCCAACAGCGCCTCACCTACTCCGTATAAAACGGATGGGAAAACAACAAACCTTGACCAATACTAATGACGGTCAAAGTCAATCCTCGGTGCCCCTGGAAATCGGCATGCCGGCCCAGTCGTCGATGATGGGCACGATCGTAGCGGCTATCCAGGAGGGGTTGGTCCAGCCGTTGTGGCCGCCGCGGTTGGACTCCTGTCTCATGTCGCGGCTCCAGTGTATCTGCACGAGGCGCGTGAAGGCCTCGCGGGTCTCGACGGAAGCGTCTTCGGGGAGTTTGAAGCCTTCCTGCCCTGCGGTGTCGCCCTTTTCGCCGTCAAAATTGCGCCCGGCGGAGGTAAGAGACTTCAGGAAGTAATCGTTTGGCGCGCAACAGTTTACGATATGCCCTCCGGCGCCCGCCACCGCGCGCGTCAGGTCGTAATAGGGGCTGAGAGCCGGGGCAAGCATCATGACTCCGTCAAGGGGGACGTCCGCGGCGAACTCCTCAGCGGTAAAGACGGTGATGGCGCCGCCGCCTGAGTGGCCGACGACAAAGACAGGCCTCTGCGGGTATTCGCGTCGATACCGGCGGATATGGGCGGCGAGTTCGCCGGCGCGGATTCGGGCCTCCGGCTCGTCGAAGGCGTAATAGGGGCCGAATTTGCCGCCGTGCCAGTTGTAGATCTCGAGGGCATACGGAAGTCCGCCGTCGTAGAGTCCGCGGCGGATATTGGCGTTGTGGACGCTGGGCCCCTCGATACCGGGGAGGATGACGACGAGGCCGCGATTCCAGCGCTCCTGGGTGACATAGGGGCGGGTATTGCAGCCGGTGTCGACGAGAAGCAATATCACGAGCACGGGCAGGAGGAGTTCGATTCTGCGCAGTTTCGGTATCATCAGAGCGGGCCTCATAAACGTCTCCAACCCGCGAGTTTACGTCATTTCGGCACAAAGGTCAAGGACGAATGCGCCGGGTGCCGGGGCGCGGCCTTGCCGATGTCGGAGGCGGGTGTAGAATGGGGCGCTCCAGAGGGGAAACTCCTATAAGGACATCAAATGACGACATCGGCCAAACTTCTCGGCGCGGAAGGCCCGATTGCGGCGGCCCTTGCCGCGTATGAGACACGCGATGAGCAGTTATCGATGGCTTCCGCGGTCGAAAAGGCCCTTTTTTCGTCACATCATCTGGTGGTCGAGGCGGGCACGGGTGTGGGGAAGAGTTTTGCCTATCTCGTGCCGGCCATTCTCTACGCAAAGGAAACATCTAACCGGGTAGTCATCACGACGCACACCATAGCGCTCCAGGAGCAGCTGGTGGGCAAGGACATACCGTTTCTGACCGAGCATCTGGGGGTGCCGTTCAGGGCGGTGCTGGCCAAGGGGCGCTCGAACTACCTGTGCATACGAAGGCTCTATCAGGCGACGCAGCACGAGAGCTCGCTTTTTGAAGAGGCCGACGAACTCAAGGACCTCTACCGCATAGTGGACTGGGCGTACCAGACAAAAGACGGCAGCCTCTCGGACCTCAACCCTGTCGTCTCATACGACGTCTGGGAGAAGGTGTGCGCAGAGAGGGGCAACTGCAGAGGCGCGCGGTGCGAGCATTTCAAGAAATGCTTTTACCAGCGCGCGCGGCGGCAGCTTCGCGAGGCGGAGGTGATAATCGCGAATCACAGTCTTTTTTTCTCGGACCTCGTGCTTCACAAGAAGAAGGGCGGTTTTCTTCCGCAGTATTCGGCGGTCATCTTTGACGAGGCGCACTCGATAGAGACGGTGGCGTGCGAGCATTTCGGGCTCGACGTGTCGAATTTTTCAGTGCGCTATCTATTGAACGCGCTTTACAACCCGAAGACGAAGAAGGGATTTCTCACGGTCATCCGCGACAACAACGTGCGGCTGGCGGTGCTCGACCTGCACAATTACGTTAACGGTTTTTTCGACGAGGTGGCCGACTGGCTCGACACTCGCGGGCCGTCAAACGGCAGGGTCGAAGAGGCGATGGGCGTGACCGACACGCTGAGCGAACCCCTGAAGGCGCTGGGGAAGGCGCTCCGGAGCGCGCGCGCCCTGGCGGAAACGGAAGACGACGAACTGGAACTGGCGTCGTACGCGGACAAGTGCCTGGACATGGCGTTTGCGGTAGAGGGGTTTCTCTCGCGCCAGGGGGAGGACTTCGTCTTCTGGGTCGAACGCGGGGGGCGCAGAAACGTGCGCATCACTCTGAACGCTGCGCCGGTATCCATTGCCGAGTACATGCGTGAATACGTGTACGGCGAGATGGAGTCGGCGGTTTTCACGTCGGCGACACTGGCCGTCGGCAAGGACGATACTTTTGAGTACCTTCGCGGGAGGCTCGGCCTCGACGAGGCGAAAACGCTCAGGCTCGGGAGCCCCTTTGACTACTACCGGCAGGCGAGGCTCATCATTCCGGCGGATATCCCGTCGCCGGCGGATGAGAACTTTGCCGAGGCGGCGTCGCGCGCGGTGGTGAAATACGTTACGGAGACAAAGGGCCGGGCGTTTGTGCTCTTTACGAGCTACGGCACGCTGAAGCAGGTCTTTGACATGGCTGCGCCGGAGCTTCGCGCGGCGGGGATAACGTGCTACCGCCAAGGGGCCGACATGCAGAGGTCGTCGATGCTGGCGAGGTTTAAGGAGGGGCGACCGGCGTGCATATTCGGGACGGACAGTTTCTGGCAGGGCGTGGACGTGCCGGGGGAGGCGCTGTCGAACGTCATCATAGCACGGCTGCCGTTTCCTGTGCCGGACAGGCCGCTCACGGCGGCGCGGATGGAAAAGATCCGGGACGCAGGCGGCGACCCGTTTATGGAATACTCGCTGCCGGAGGCGGCGCTCAAGTTCAAGCAGGGGTTCGGGCGGCTCATCCGGACGAAGACCGACACGGGGATCGTGGTCGTGCTCGACAGGCGGATAGTGGACAAGTGGTACGGGAGAGCATTTCTTGATTCGATTCCCAAGTGCGAGATAGTCACTGCGGGCGCCCGGGAATAGGCAAAGAGTCCGAGGGTGAAAGTTTTTGTCACGGGGGGGACAAGTTGCTACAATTCTCTCGCAGACACGTTGCCGCTAACCTTTTGCGAGGAGTACGCCAAAGTCATGAAAACCGCCGAGACAATAGCGCTTTTTGAGAAGTATGGATTTGCAAACTACACGCGGCTGCCGGTCGTGATCGTGCGCGGCGAAGGCAGCCGCATATGGGACGCCGACGGCAAGGAATATCTCGACTTTTTCCCGGGGTGGGCGGTAAGCGGCATAGGGCACTGCCATCCGAAGGTGGTCGCGGCCATTCGCGCACAGGCGGGCAAGCTCCTTCACATACCCAACAATTTTTACAGCGAGGAGCAGGGTCTTCTGGCCAAGGCGGTGGCGGAGCATTCGTTCGGCGGCAAGTGTTTTTTCTGCAACTCGGGCGCGGAGGCGGTCGAGGCGGCGATTAAACTCGCGCGAAAGTACACGCCTGCAGGGCGCTACAAGATAGTCACGATGGAGAACAGTTTTCACGGGCGCACGCTCGCGGCTATCACGGCGACGGCGCAGCCGAAGTATCACGCGGGATTTGAGCCGCTTCCGGGGGGATTCGCCTATGTTCCCTTTAACGACATCGCGGCCGTAGAGAGGGCTGTGGACGGCGAGACGGCGGCGGTCATGCTCGAACCCATCCAGGGCGAGGGCGGCATCAACGTCGCCGACAAGTATTACATAAAAGCGCTTCGCGACCTGTGCGACAAGGCCGGCGCGCTTCTTATCTTTGACGAGGTTCAGACGGGCATGGGGCGCACGGGGAAGTACTTCGCCTACGAGCACTACGGCATGGTACCGGACATCATGACAATGGCCAAGTCGCTCGGCGGCGGGGTGGCGATAGGCGCCATCGAGGCAAAACCGGAGATAGCGGCGGCATTCGTGCCGGGCACGCACGCGTCGACATTCGGGGGCAACTCGCTCGCATGCGCGGCAGCGCTGGCGGTATTTGACGCTATCGACTCCGAAGGTCTCCTGGCAAACGCCGTCAAGATGGGCGCGTATCTCAAGGGGAAACTGGAGGCACTGCAGAAGAAGTACTCATTCGTCAAAGAAGTGCGCGGCTGCGGCGTGATGCTGGGAATGGAACTGGCCATGCCGGGGGCGAAAATTGTCGCGCTGGCGCTGGCGGCGGGTCTCAATATCAACTGCACGCATGATACGGTCCTTCGCATCATGCCGGCCATGACGGTCACCAAGGCGGAGATAGACAAGGCAGCCGGCATACTCGACTCGGTCTTTGCGGAGGCGAAGTAATGGCCCGTCCGGACAAGCGACGCGCAGGAGAGCTCCGGCCGGTGCGAATCGTGAGGGGGTTTTTGAGGAACACTCCGGCGAGCGTGCTCATCGAGATGGGCAAGACGCGCATCGTGTGCGCGGCGTCGGTCGACGAATCGGTGCCGCCGTTTCTGAAGGGCTCGGGGCGCGGGTGGGTGACGGCGGAGTACGGCATGATTCCGGCGTCGACGCCGACGAGAAAGCCGCGCGACCGGGGGCAGGTGGACGGCAGGACGCAGGAGATACAGCGCCTCATAGGCAGGAGTCTGCGGGCGGTAACGGACATGACGCGGCTGGGCGAGCGGACGATTCGCATCGACTGCGACGTGCTCGACGCGGACGGAGGCACGCGCACGGCGGCGATTACCGGGGCATACGTGGCGCTCTCGGACTGCGTGGCGGAGCTTGAACGAAAGGGCCTCGTGAAGGGCCGCGTACTTCGCTCTCACGTGGCGGCGGTAAGCGCAGGTATTGTCGACGGAGTCGCGCTTCTCGACCTTTCGTACGTGGAGGACTCGGCGGCGGATGTCGATATGAATATAGTGATGACGTCGAGCGGGCGCTTTGTCGAGGTGCAGGGAACGGCGGAGAGCGCGGCATTTGACCGGGAGGAACTCGACAAATTGATTGCGCTGGCGTCGCGCGGCATTAAGAGCCTGATAAGGAAACAAAAGGAGGCGCCGGCGAAGAGATGAAGACACTCGTTTTCTGCATCGCGGCGGTGCTCGCGGCAGGATGCGCGGGCGAAGACCCCTACCAGGCCAGAAACGTTACGACCATGCAGCCGGGCTACGGCGTCGTGCTCGCGACGTTCAAGTACGTCCCGGGCGAGAGCAAATTTGCCCCGTCGCAGGTCGCCTCAGACGCGAGGTACGCGGCGGACCGACTGGCGCTGCTGGGGTATCAGTCATTTTTCGTATACGACGGGTCCTACGCCGCCAAGGTCGGGGTGCGCGCGTCGTCGATGAGTTTGGCGCAGGCGCTCAAGAAGGATTTTGAGCGGCGCGGTTCGATCAAACTCGGCGACGGCAACTCGATTCCCGTCGCCAATGTGGAGATCACCAACATCGCGGAACTCAAACTCAAAGCATCGGACATGAAGCCGTGACTCCCGGCCCTTTTGAACTGCTCGTCGGGACAAAAAACCGCAAGAAGGCCGCGGAGATTCGCCGCCTGCTAACGGGCCTGTCGGTCACGGTGCTCGACCTGTCGGGATTTGACGAGCTGCCGGACGTGGCCGAAGAGGGTCTGACATTCGAGGAGAACGCCGTCGCCAAGGCGGCGGGATTTGCGCGGATGACCGGGCTGGCCACGATAGCCGACGACAGCGGGCTCGAGGTCGACGCGCTTGGCGGACGGCCGGGCGTTTACTCCGCACGATTTGCCGGGGAGAATGCCGACGACGAGGCTAATAATCGCCTCCTGCTTAAGATGCTGGCGAACACACCTGCGGTCGAGAGAACGGCGCGCTTTCGCTGCGTAATCGCCCTCGCCACGCCCGAGGAGTCGGTCTTTACATGCGAAGGCTCCGTCGAGGGCGTCATCACGACCGAACCGCGCGGAACGGGCGGATTCGGATATGATCCTCTTTTCTACCTGGCGCAGTGTTCGGCCACTTTCGGGGAGCTGCCGGGGGAAGTCAAGGACCGCTTTTCGCACCGAGCGAGGGCGCTTGGGCGGTTTAAGAGACTTTTCGCCGAATTTCTTGCGGCGCGCAGGTAGGCGTCATTTCAAACGGGTATTGACCGCACGGCCCCACCATGTAGTCTTGTACGAGAGATGCCCTTACTTTGATGCACTTCAAATGACCTCCGGGAGGTGCTACATGCGTCTATGTGCGGCGGTTCTGGCGATGTTTTTCGTTTTTTCCACGGCATGGGGCGAAGTATACAAGGTCGGTCCGGGCGAGAAGGTCTCGAAGATAAGCGCCATCGCGGACAGTTTGAAGCCGGGCGACGTGGTCGAGGTGACAGGCGACATCACCGACTCGGTGGTGCTTAGCGCCTCAGGTACGGTCGAACACCCAATAGTCATACGCGGCGTCGGGGAGAAGAAACCTGTTATCGATTTTAACCAGGCGCGCAACGGCATAGAGACGCGCGGCGATAACTACGTGATTGAGAACCTCGAACTCACGGGCGCGTCGAGCCGTGGCATCTTTCAGGTGTCAGGCGGGATTACGATACGCAACTGTTATTTCCACGACAACCACAACGGCATCATGGGGGCGGACGACCCCAATGTCGGGGACATCACGATTGAGTACTGCGAGTTTTTCCATAACGGCGGCGGCATATACGCGCACCAGATGTATCTGGCGTCGTGGAAGCCGGGCGCGACGGCGACGGTGCAGTTTAACTACATCCACGATTCGACGGGCGGCGCGAATATCAAGAGCCGCATGCCGCACAACATCATCCGCTACAACTGGATTGAAAACGCGTGGAACTACGAGGTCGACCTTATAGACAGCGACACGTGTCCGGTCGCGGCGAGCCTCAGGCCGATGAATACGGAGTTTATCGGCAACGTAGTCGTCACAGGCGTGACGGGCAACCCGCATCATCAGATGAATTTCGGGTCGGACCAGAAGGTAAGCCCCGGCACGGAGGGCATCTATACTGTCGCCAATAATACGTTTGTCATGAACCTCGCGTCCGGCGAGAACCACATGATTCGAATCGGCGGCAAGGTCAAAGAGGGGCGCTTTTATAATAATATCTTCGTCGGGCCAAACGTGCCTGAGTGGAGCGTCATCACCGTCCAGAACGACAAGGGCGAAGACGTCGCAGTCGGCGGGCCGGGAGTGCTGGAGAAACTCTCGGGCTCAAATAACTTCATCGGGGCCAACTGCCGCGCCATTCCGGCGCAGTTTAAGGGCACGGTCACGGGCAAGGATGCAGGGTTTGTGGATTTCGCGGGGAATAATCTCTCACTCGCGCCGGGCAGCCCGTGCATCGGCGCAGGCGACACGGCCGCGACGATGGCGGCACATTTCTCGCCGCTGCGCAAGAAGATCATCGCAGGAGAGGAACTGAAGCGCACGGCGGGCGAGAAGATCGACCTCGGCGCGTTTGGCATGACGGTTGAGGGTCTGCCGGACGGGCCGTAAGGCGTTGGCGTAGTAGAAATAGCACAAGGGGCGCGAGTTTCGCGCCCCTTGTTTATTTGCCGGAGCAAGCCAGGCTCTAAATCGAATCTTGTGCGTCAGACGAGGCCGGACTTTTTGAGGTATTCGATGCTTTTCTTTGCGCTATCGAGGCCGGTCGTCTTCCAGCGATCCTGCTCGTAGATGATCCACTTTGCGCCGATTTCGGCGGCGAGGGCGTAGACGCCCTTTATGTCGATGATGCCAGCGCCCAACTCGGTAAACGACTCGTCAGCGCCGTCCATGTCCTTTAAGTGTATCTGCGGGACGCGCCCCTTGTATTTGCGGATGTAGGGGATAGGGTCAGCGCCGCCCTTTTTAATCCAGAAGGTGTCGAGTTCGGCCTGGACGAGGGCGGGGTCGGTGCGTTCGAAGAGGATGTCGAGGGCGTATTTTCCGCCGAACCGGATAAACTCGGGGTCGTGGTTGTGATAAGTGAAGGTAACGCCTTTTGAGTGGGCAACGTCGCCGACGACGGCCATTTCCTTTATGACGCCGTCCCATTTCTCGTTGACGTCGTGAAGCCGCCCGGTGGAGACGTAGGCGGCGCCGAGGGTCTGGGCGTACTGGTAGGTCTTACTCGCGGGGTCGGTGAGTTCGGCGGTCGAGGAGTGAACGCCGGCGCAGCGAAGGCCGAGGGATTTCAGAAACTCGGCGAGCG
>CALMGO010000435.1 GCA_937863625.1 uncultured bacterium | reverse complement strand
TTTCTCCCTGACTACCGCCAACACCAGGAATAATTATGATACCCTGTCGCTCTTCGGTTCAGACTATAGCAAGTTGTACGACAATTCATACCGCTCGAACCTCGCATTCTCCTTCACACAGCCGCTCCTCAAGGGTGCAGGTTCCGATGTCAATAAGACTGATATCCGCATCGCGCAGAATAATACGAAGATAAGCACTTACAGCTTCGAAGACCAGATCATGAACCAGGTTCTCAATGCAGGCGTTGCGTACTGGAATCTTGTCTTTGCCAGGGAGGACTTGAAGGTCAGGGAAAAATCGCTCAAAGCCGCCCAGGACCTCCTGAAAAACACGGTTATCCAGGTTGAGGTGCAGCGACTGGCCCCCATTGAGGTTTCCCGTGCCAAGGCCCGCGTAGCCGAGCGCGAGGAGGCCATGGTGAGCGCGCGCGCCGCCATAAAGGACGCCGAGGATGTGATGAGAGGGTTGCTTGACTCCGAAGCGTATCCCATTCTGTCACACGACGAGATCATACCTGCCGACGAACCATCGGTGCACGCCAAGGAACTCGATGTGCCGCAGGCGGTTCATGTTGCGCTTGGGCTCAGGCCCGATGTGAAAAGGGAAGTTACTTCACTCGAGAGCCTCGGCCTCGTTGTGGCGCGCGCGAAAAACCAGATCCTGCCGCGCGTTGACCTGGCGGCCACCTATAAGATCAACAGGATTAATGATTCGTGGGGCGACGCATACAGTGTGGACGGGCCCTATGACAAAAGGGATATCTCAGCCGTCATTTCGCTGACCTACCCCCTGGAGAACAGGCTCGCCAGAAGTGAATACATGCGCAGCCGATACCAGCGTCTCCAGGGCCTTGCAAGCCTGTCGCTTGTCGAGCGGGATGTGGCGCTCGAAGTCAAAAAGGCCGTCCGTGACGTTGCCACCAGCCTTCAGCGGATTGACACCAACAGCCTGCGCAAGAAATACGCGCAGGAAAATCTCGAAGCTGAGTTGCAGAAATACGATGTCGGCCAGAGCATCAGCCTCGATGTGCTCGACGCTCAAGATGCCCTTCAGCAGGCCGAAAGCGCATATATCCAGTCGATAGTTGGGTTCAATGTCTCGATGCTTCGCTACTATCGCGCCACCGGCGAAATCCTCCAGACTTTTGGCATCCGTGTCGAGCCTCTTGCAACGATCGCGACCGAATCCCTTACCATCTTGGAGTGACACACCTGGTGGCAGCCGCATGCGTTCAACCCGGCCGAGTCAAAGGACTCCTGACAGGTGCTTGCTGGCTTTTATTGTTCCTCGCCTTTTCCACTCCCTTTATGGCCTTCCAGGCCATAAAGGCCCCTCCTAAACTCGACGAGGCCGAGGCCCTGGAGCGACTCGCCCGCTCTCCGGTGCATGTCGGCGAAGCCAACGACAGGTTCTACGCAATAGACCATCCCGCGCTTTTTCACTGGGTTGACAGAGCCATTCTGTCGGTGCTCAATGTCGAAATAGGCGACGTTCCTGAAGTTCGCCCGGACAAAGACTACTACTGGCACATTGCGCATAATCAGATCGCGCCGCGCGACGCTGTGATTGTTCTTCGTTGGGCCAACGTGGCCGCCCTTGCTGCCGCTTTCGTCATGGTGTATCTGATATCCCGCCTCATTTGTGGTGGTCACTTATGGGGCTTTGTGGCGGTAGTGCCGTTGGCGTTCTCCCGCACTTTAGCAGCTGATGTCGGAGGCTACATAAAGACTGATGCATACCTCGCCTTTTTTCTTGCCCTCTCGCTTTATCTGTGGCTGAGATTTCACGCGACCGCCAGACCCCAGCGCCTTGCCCACCTTCTTGCTATGGGGCTTGTCACCGGCCTCGCGGTTTCAACGAAGCTCAACGGCGGCCTTCTGCTTTTGGCATACTGCCTGTATCTGGTCATCATCTGCAGGGGGGGCGACAGGTTAATGGCTCCGTTCCTTTCATGCCTTATCGCCTTCACGATTTTCGTGATTGTAAACCCTGTTATGCAGCACGGAGGGATTTCAGGAATGGCCTGTGCGTTGCGTGAAATGCTGGAACAGCGCGCTTTCACCTACCGGATGCACGATCTCAAACTCGGCCCCAAGAGCGCGGGATTCATGTTTCTTTTTATGTTTCCGCGGTGGTACCTGCTGCCGGTGCTTGCCGTCGTCATTGCCGCGGCGCGCAGGGAGAAATGGTTCCTTCCTGTCATCCTGTGGTCTCTGTTTCTAATCCTCGGTACGGCCTTTACAATAAAACAGCCATTCAATCGATACCTCATGCCGATCGTGTTTGGCCTTACCTTGCCGGCAATGCTCTCGGCTATCATGCTTGCGCAGAAACGCGCGCGCGGCGCGCTCGCCCTGTCCGAGATTCTCAATCCACAAACGCGCGCCTGAGTGCCTCAGTGTGTTTTGGCCGTTGCTGCGACTATCGCCCGTCCCAGTGCGAGCCGCGCGCGTTCAAACTGATCGCCCGTTTCGGCAAAGCCCACCGACTCTCCGGCATCCGAGAAAACGCGCGGCACAACCGCCGCCAGCGCTGCGTCCACCTCAGCGCTAAGGCCAAGCCCGCGCGCGATGGTCAGATATTGATGGTCCTGAAGCCCCCGGCGCAGATTAGCCAGCTGCACGGTAGAGCAGGGGCCCTCGATGCCCCTGTCCTGATCAGGATGGACCTTCTCCTGGCCCGGGTACATAAGGACGCCGTCGCCCAGAAGCGTCCCGATGTCGCGCTTGTTGGGTTGCCCGACATTATTGAATGTCTCAGGGTTGGCCCACACGTTTTGCCTGCGCTCTCCCTGTTTCTGCCAGTTGTGCTGCCAGTGAACGCCGTGCCAGAAAAAGTACAGATCTATGTCATGCTTAAAGCATGCCCAGATGGTTGCGCGCGGGTCGGTCGCGGGAGCATCGATTATAAAAGCGCCATCATACGGCCTTGCGCCGTTATATGTCCAGACCTTATGCCCCTTGGCTCTCTCAGCTGTGGCCTGTTTGATGTCGTACGCTCCTGGGAACGCGCACCAGATGTCAATGGCGCCGTCGAGTTCCTTGACATACCCTTTCGTTACAAAAACTGGCAGTTTGCCCCCGGGCCCCCTGTTCGAGTGAATATTGTCAGCAATCTGCCGTATATACGGATAGGTTTCAGGTTCGGGTTCATCGGGAACATACACAAACGTAACTGCGCCTGGAAACTCCGTATTGACAAACGTCATCCAGTCATCGCTTGTTTTCCATGCGTTCGCTCGCTCGTCAAATGCGCTTCCGGGTCCATAGAAGGTGGCAGGAATTATCCTGTTTCCGAACCCCTCGCCGGGCCCCTCATAGCCGCTTTCCATGGTAAAGTCACTGCCGTTGAAGCGTCCGGCATTCTCCCGGACCGCTTCCTTACTGTATACATTGACCAGTTCG
>CALMGO010000434.1 GCA_937863625.1 uncultured bacterium | reverse complement strand
GGCCGCCGTAGTCGCCTATCGAGGGGCACGTCGTATCCGGGCGGAGCATGTCAAACTGCGCGGTCAGGGCGTCGGCAAGAGTCTTGTGCGCCGGGCGGGGAAACTCGGCTGTATCGACCGGATAGAAAGGCATCGTGAAGTCGCCGGTCGTGCCGCCAAGATACGTGAGCGAAAGGTTGTTTGCAGCGCGCAATGTCAGGGGGTCCGGTTCGGCTCCGGCGGCGTGCGCGGCCATGGCGGTCATGGTGACGGGCAGGACGCCGTATATCTGGTACTGCCAGGATGATTTCTCATAGATGAGGCCGTCGTCAAAGAACATGTGGGCGAGCCTCTCTGCATAACTGTCCGGCCCGTCGAGGCACTCGGCTGCGAGCGCCTCGTCCTTGAAGAGAAGCGCGGTGGTCGCCACCCGGCACTGCGCCCAGGCGGCGTGGTTGGAGAGGTGTTTGGAATGCATGGCGGCAACGAGTTCGTCGACCGTTCGGTAGAAGAATGTACGCATCTTTGCGCGGTCGTCCGGGGTCCAGTCGGGGAGGTTCCAGACAAGGTCATACGCAAAGGCGAGGCCGATGAGGTAATTCTGGTAGAGGAAGCCGGTGCCCTCCTGTCTATCCGGGACCCCCAACTCCGCGAAGGCCAGCAATGTGCGCCGGGCGCTTTCGGCGTACTCGCGTGCGGGCTCATCGTGTCCAGCCGCCTGGTGCAGGGCGGAAAGGCATGCGGCACTGAGCGTCCGACGGGCCTCATAGAACCGGTTGTCCGAGACGCCTTGCGGGTTCGGGTCGGCCTGCGTAACGACGACACTGTATGCGGAAAGGAGAGGCTCCTCCTCGAGGTCAAACAGCCGCCTGGCGACGGAGGATAGCTCTTCGCGTGATATGAGAAGACAGGGATGTTCTTTCGCGGGGTCGAGATATCGGGAGAAGTACTTCGTCACGGCGCCCTCCTCGGCGGGTGTGGCCCGGTCCGGTCCCTCGACTGCAAAGGAGACCGACAGGCTCAGGAAAAGCGAGATTACGGCCGCGAACGCTCCGGTGCGCCCCCTGACAGAAATAGAAAGGCTCTTTTGAAACTTCACTGTCCGACCTCTCTCTGTAAGCGGCCAATACGTCACAGACAGGATGTCATCGCCATCGCAGAGTCGCGGGCGCACATCTTCGCGGCCACGGCTACGTCCGCCATCATAGTATCATGCGCCGGTGCGTCCGTCCACTTCCGGCCTGCCTGTCAAGTTATATGACATCATGAGGCCTTGCGAAATCATCATGATACCGATACCATTTAAGCGACTCCGGACGCCAAAACACAGCCCCCGCACACGAGCACCAGGGGTATAAAAGAATTGACGGTTCGTTTCAGGGATGCAAGAAGGGGCGCTCATTGGGCAAGAAACCGGACATTTCGGGGCACACAGGGGATTCTGACGGCGCGCTTCGCGCCAAAAAGCAGCGCGCGGGGCCGACGAACGACTTCGAGCCGTTTTGCCTAAGTGACATTGACGAGGCAATCCCGCGGCGCTTTGAAAAGCAGGTGCGCCGCTACGGAGACGCGACGGCGGTCCGGAGCCGCGGGGAGTCGCTGACATACAGTGAACTCAACGAAACGGCCAACCGTATCGCGCACGCCATCCTTGAACACATCGGCGAAGGCGAGGAGCCAGTCGCGCTGCTTCTGGACCAGACCGCGCGGACTATCGCGGCGATTCTCGGCGCGCTGAAGGCTGGCAAGATATACGTGCCGATAAATCCCGGATTCCCTCGGGCGAGGCTTGCGTACATGATTGAGGATTCGCAGGCAGCCCTCGTTATTACGGACGCGCTTCACATCGCCACCGCGGCCGGACTCGCGCCGCCGGAGGTTCCAATCATCGACGTCGACGCGCTCGGCGCGCATCTGTCAACGGACAATCCCGGGATCGCGATTGCCCCGCAACGCAAGGCGAACATCATCTACACGTCGGGCTCGACGGGCCTGCCCAAAGGCGTCCTGCAGAATCATCGCAATCTCATGTTTGAAATGTTTCGCGTCACCAACAGTTTTCATGTCTGCCGGTCGGACCGGCTGGCGCTCGTCCACTCGTGCAGCAGCAGCGCGTCGCTGCGGAGGATATTTCCGGCGCTTCTTAACGGTGCGTCGCTGCACATGCTGGATTTGACTGCGGCGCCGCTCGAGGACCTTCCCGCGTGGTTCGCCGACGAAGAGATCACCATCAGCAACGGGCGCAGGCTTCTGCGCGACTGTAAGCACCTCTTGACGGGACAGCGCCAGTTCCCGTGGTTGAGGCTCGTGACCTTCGGTGGCGAACCGGTTTACGCAAGCGACGTCGAGCTTTACAAACGGTTTCTCTCGCCGGACTGCCTGATGCTCGTCAATCTCTGCACGACGGAAACAGGAAGCGACCGGCAATACTTCATCGACAAAGAGACCACCGTTGAGAGCGGTCTCGTTCCGGTCGGCTACGCTACGGAAGGCACCGAGATTTGTCTGCTTGACGAGGACGGCAGGGCAGTCGAGGCGGGGCAGGCCGGAGAAATCGCCGTCAAGAGTCCATACTTGTCGCTTGGCTACTGGCGCAAGCCGGAGCTGACCAGGCAGCGGTTTGTGACGGTGGCGGACGATACCGAGGCCAGAACCTATCTCACCGGTGATATCGGACGCATGAGCAGCGACGGGTGTCTCTTCTATCTCGGGCGCAGGGATTTCCAGGTGAAGGTCCGCGGTTATCGAATCGAGACCATGGAGGTGGAATCCGCGCTGCTCAATATCGGCGCCTTTGACGAAGCGGTTGTAACGGCCATTGCTACGGGAGAAGAAACGCAGGACGCGGCCCAATCCGCCGACGCAGAGGAGAAGCGTCTTGTGGCATTCCTCGTGCCGGCAAAACTGCCGGCGCCTGACGTCGGCAGCCTCAGGCGGTCGCTTGCTGAGACGCTGCCCGATTACATGATTCCCTCCATATTCGTGATGCTGGAGCGGTTCCCGCGCGCCCCCAGCGGCAAGGTCGACCGTGACGCGCTCACGGCGGACTTTCTTCGCAACGCGGCGTGGCGAGTACGGCCTGACGTGGGCTGTGAGTTTGTCGCGCCGCGCAACCCAATCGAGGAAGTGCTCACAGCGATATGGGCTGAACTACTGGGAGTGGACGCCGTGGGCGTCAATGACGCGTTTCTCGAACTTGGCGGTGACTCGCTCAAGGCGATGCGCGTTTTGTCCCGGATTCGCAATGAATTCCAGATGGAGCTGACTCCGCAAGCGCTCTTTGAGGCGCCGACGGTTGCGAAACTTGCGCAGACCCTCGTGGCGCACGAACCCGAGCGCGGCTGGGTCGAGGACATCGCTTCGCTCCGGCGGGAGTTCGACGGCATACCAGTGGAGGAAGTCCTCGCGGAACTAAGACGCCTGAAACCGGAGGGCGAGAAATGAGCGCGCGGTCAACGGAGCAGGGCAACAACGACCTGCAGGACTGTCTCTGCGGGCTCATCTCTGCGCAGGCCGCCACCAGAGGCGACGCGCTCGCCATCCTCGCCCCAGGACGCCGCCCCCTGACCTACCGCGCCCTTCGCCTGCAGGTGGAAGAAACCGTGAAGGCTATGGCGGCTTTGGGCATTGGGGGCAGGGACCGCGTGGCGACGGTGCTTCCGGACGGGCCCGAAACGGCGGTGGTTTCCATCGCCGTGGCCGCCGGAGCGACGTGCGCACCACTTAACCCGGCCTATCGCGAGAGCGAACTGGATTATTACCTGGCAGACCTCGATGCCAAGGCAGTCATAGTGCCTGCGGGCAGCAAGTCCGCGGCTGCGGCTGTGGCGCGCTCGCGCGGCATCATGGTACTCGAAATCGGGGCGGACAAAGATGCCGAGGCCGGCGTGTTTACGCTTTCAGGCGAAGGCCGCGGCGCGACGGTTGGCAACCGTTTTGCCGGGCCGGATGATATCGCGCTGGCGCTTCATACGTCGGGCTCGGCCGCTCGGCCGAAGCTCGTGCCGCTGACGCACCGCAACATCTGCGTTGCAGCGCGCAACATCCGTGAAGCCGTCCGGTTGACCAAGAACGACCGCTCTCTTGTCGTTATGCCGCTATTTCACATACACGGCCTGAGCGTTCTTTTCGCTTCACTTGCGGCGGGGGCGAGCGTCGTCTGCACGCCGGGGTTTTCCGAGGAGCGGTTCTTCGAGTGGCTTGAGGAATTTCGCCCGACCTGGTACTCGGCGGCTCCGCCGATACACCGCGCGGTGCTCGACATCGCCAAACGCTATCCGGATGTCGCCGCGAGGGCGGAGCTGCGTTTTATCCGCTCGGCTTCAGCGGCCATGCCTCGGCAGGTGATGGAACAGATGGAAGAGGCTTTCCGCGCGCCTTTCATAGAGGCATACGGGATGACCGAGGCGGCTCCGCAGATTGCCAGCAACCGTGCAGCCCCCGATGAGCGCAAAATCGGCTCTGTAGGTCGGGCCGCCGGGCCTGACATCGCGATTATGGACGAAGATGGCCGTGTAATTCCGGCGGGAGTGACCGGCGAGATTGTAATCCGCGGGGCCAACGTCATAGAAGGCTATGCAAGCGACTGCGACGTGAACCGTGATGCCTTCGTCGACGGGTGGCTTCGCACCGGCGACATGGGCCGTTTTGACAAGGACGGATTTCTTTTCGTCACCGGCCGCGTCAAGGAGATCATAAACAGGGGCGGCGAGAAGATATCGCCGCGCGAAGTAGACGAAGTCCTGATGAGCCATCCGGCTGTTGTGGAGGCCGTCTCCTTTGCGGTTCCTCACGAGGCGCTCGGGGAGAACGTGGCAGCCGCGGTCGTCCTGAAGTCGAGTTGGCCTGACGCTTCGGGTGGAGACGGGCATCATCGCGTCATCGAGGACATCCGCGACTTTGCCGCGGCGCGGTTGGCGTACTTCAAAGTGCCGCAAGACATCGCAGTCGTCGACGATATTCCAAAAGGCCCCACAGGGAAGCCGCTGCGCATCGGGCTGGCCGAGAAACTGAATTTGACGGCTGCCGGGCGAGAAGCCTTTTCGCGGCGCGAAGCTGCGGCTCCCCGTTCCCCGACCGAACGCAAACTCGCGGACATCTGGACCGAAGTTCTCGGCATCGACCCTCCGGGCATTCACGACAACTTTTTCCACCTGGGCGGGCACTCGCTGGCCGCGAGCCGTGTTGCGGCGCGGCTAGTCGACGGATTTCACGTCGAAGTGTCGATGCAGAGTCTTTTCGAGAGGCCAACCATTGCGGGACTTGCACAACTTGTGGACGAGAGGGCCGGCGGCCGGAAGCACGGAGAAGACGCGAAGCAAGACGGGGCGTATCCTGCGAAGGCGGTTGGCGCCATTGAGCGGCGCGGCGGGCGCGGGCCGTTTGCGCTGTCCTTTGCGCAACAGCGGCTGTGGTTTCTCGACCGGATGGAAAGCGGCAGCGCGTACAACATGTCGGCACCGCTGCGAATTGTCGGTGTGCTTGACGAGGGGGCGCTGGCGGCGAGCCTCGACGAGATACGACGCCGCCACGACACGCTGCGAACGACCTTCCAGGTAGCAGACGGCGAGGCCGTCCAGGTCATTGCCGATTTCAAAACCGCGGAACTCCCTGTCGTCGACCTGGGCGCCGTGCCTGAGCCACAACGCGAGGCAGAGGCGCTCCGCATGGCCGCCGAGGAGGCCGCGCGCCCGTTCAACCTCGCCGTCGGGCCGCTCTTTCGCGCAGTTCTCCTGCGCCTCGGGCCGGAGTACCATGCGCTGCTTCTCACGATACACCACATCGTCTGTGACGGCTGGTCCACCGGCGTTTTATATCGGGAGTTGGCAGCGCTCTACGGCGGTTTCGCGGCGGGGCGGGGGGTGTCGCTGCCGGAGCTGCCCGTCCAATACACGGATTTTGCCGCCTGGCAGCGCGAGTGGCTGAGCGGTGGCGCGCTGGACAGGGAGATTGCGTATTGGAAGCGTGTGTTCCCGACAGCGCCTGCTGTAATCGAGCTGCCCGCCGACCGGCCTCGTGGCGCTTCGCGGACGCACAAAGGCGCAAGACGCCAGACGTTAGTAGCACGGGACGTGACCGGCAAACTCGAGGCCTTGAGGCGGCGCGAGGGCGCGACGCTCTTTATGACGGTGCTTGCAGCCTTCAAAACGCTGCTCCTGCGCTACACGGGTCAGGGTGACGTCGCGGTGGGTATCCCGATCGCCAACCGGCCGCGGCTCGAAACGGAGGGCCTCATCGGATTTTTCGCCAATACGCTTTTGCTGCGCACCGACCTTTCGGGGGATCCACTCTTCAGTGAACTCCTGCGCCGCGTGAGCGCGACCGCGCGCGGAGCCTACGCACACCAGAATCTGCCGTTTGAGATGTTGGTCGAGCAGTTGCACCCTGAACGGGAGCCCGGCCGCGTGCCGCTTGTGCAGGTCATGTTCGCGTTTCAGAATCTTCCCGAAACTCTTCAGGCGGCAGGGGGCGAGGTTCAGGCGTTGTGGGGCGGCGAGGTGATGAGCGGGCCTCCGTTCGAACTCGCGCCGGGGGTGACGGCGCGTCCTTTTAAGGCTGACAGCGGCGGCGCGAAATTTGAGGTGACTCTCTACGTCTTCAAGACGCCTGACGGCCTGGCTCTGACATGGCAGTACGATGCCGACCTCTTTGACGCGGCTACGATCGATCGGCTTGCCGCGCATTTCGGGACGCTTCTTGCCGGGATTGCGGGCGACTCCGAGCGGCGTCTATCGGAACTGCCGGTGATGCCCGATGCGGAGCGGCGCCTGCTGGAGGTCGAATGGAATAAGACAGGGAAGTCTTACGAAGAGGGCTGCTGCTTTCACCGCCTTTTCGAAAGACAGGCCCAACTGATGCCTGACGCCGTCGCGGTGGAGTGCTCGGGCAAAAGCCTTTCGTACGCGCAGCTCAATACCGAGGCGAACAAACTGGCGCGGCACCTCAGGCGGCGCGGAGTGAAGCCGGGGGCGCTCGCGGCCATAGCCCTGGCGCGCGGCGAAGAGATGGCGGTGGCGGTGCTGGGTGTGCTCAAGGCCGGCGGCGCATACGTACCGCTTGACCCGGAGTACCCGCCTGACCGCCTCGCCTTCATGCTGGAGGACTCAGGCGCGGCGGTTCTCGTCACAAGGCAGGACCTGTCCTGCGGCGGGGATGTCAGCCTTGCAACGATGCTTCACGTTACGTCGCGCGGGCGGGCCGGAGGGAATGGCTCCGGACATGCCGCGCCGGAACTTGTGTGCCTGGACGGCGACCGGACGGCAATCGCCGAAGAGAGCGACGATAATATCGACGGCACGGTTGCGCCGTCTGACCTTGCATATGTCATTTACACCTCCGGTTCGACGGGACGGCCCAAGGGAGTCGAAGTCACGCATGGGAACCTGGCGCACTATGTCCAGGCGATGCGCGACGCCGTGGGAATCGAAGGCTCCGACCGGTGTCTCCACACTGCGTCGTTTGCGTTTTCATCGTCGGTGCGGCAGCTTGCAGTGCCGCTCTCGAGCGGTGCGACCGTCATAGTTGCCACGGCCGACGATATCAGGGACCCCAAGGCGCTTTTTGAACTCATACGTGCGTGTCGCGTGTCAGTAATCGACATCGTACCGTCGTACTGGCGCATGTCGGTCCAGGTTTTGGAGTCATTGGGCCACTCGGCGCGCGCGGACCTGCTGGATAACGACCTCCGGCTCATACTCTCCGCGAGCGAGCCTTTGCCGGCTGACCTGCCGGAAAAGTGGACTGTCGGCTTCGGGCATGAGGCGCGTATCGTTAATATGTTCGGTCAGACGGAGACGACGGGCATTGTAATGACCTATCCGATTCCCCCTTCGGGCGCAGGGCGCGAAGGCATAGTGCCGATTGGTCGTCCAATCGCCAACACGCGCGCGTACGTGCTCGACGCTTCAATGCGGTTGGCGCCGGTCGGCGCGCGAGGCGAGCTATACATCGGCGGCGCAGGAGTCGCCAAAGGGTATCTCGGACATCCGGAACTCTCAAGCGAGCGCTTCGTTGCCGACCCCTCGAGCGACGCCCCCGGAGCGCGGCTCTACCGAACGGGGGACATCGCGCGGTACAGGCCGGACGGTGTAGTAGAGTTTATCGGCCGCGCGGACGACCAGATCAAGGTGCGCGGGTTCCGTATCGAGCCAGGCGAGATTGAAGCCGTCCTCAGGCGACATCCGCAGATCGACGACGCTGTGGTCGTCGCCGACGCGCAGCGCCTGGCGGCGTTTGTCGTGCCGGGCACGGCATGCGACGCGCCGGGCCGACTGACGATGGAACTGCGAGACTTCGCGAAGCACACGCTTCCGGAGTATATGGTTCCTTCGGCATTCATCACACTCGATGCCATGCCAGTGACGCCGACGGGCAAGCTGGACCGAAAATCCCTGTCCACGCGCCTGGCCAAAATCGAAAGTCAACGCGAAGCGCAAAATGAGCGAGAGAAATCCGTCCGTCGTTTTGTCGCGCCGCGTACACCGGTTGAAAACGCGCTGACTCAGGTCTGGCAGGACGTCCTCGGCGTTGACCGCGTAGGCGTAGATGACAACTTTTTCGACATGGGAGGCAACTCACTCTTAAGCGTTCAGATCGTTCTTCGCGCGAAACAGGCCGGCATTGAGGTGAGTCTCGCGGAGCTTTTCCGGCACCAGACGGTTGCCGGGCTGGCTCGGGTGGCGCGCGTGTCTCTCGAAGCACCCGCCGAGTCTGAGCCTGCCGCGGACGCGGCGCCAAACGCTGAAGCGGCTGTTTTTACGGACGCGGAAGCGCCGGTCATCGTCAACGTTGAGAGACTGCGTGCATTCGGCAGGGAGGCGCTGGAAAAGGCAGGTCTCGCGCCGGAAGTCGCGGGTGTCGTGACCGAGGTGCAGCTCGAATCGAGCCTACGCGGGCAGCCGACGCACAACATGGGCGACATCCCGCGATACGCGCGGCGGGTCGCCGCGGGCATCATCAATGCGCACCCTGAGTTTCGCGTCGAGCACGAGACTGCCGTCAGCGTTCGCGCGGATGCCGACAACGGCCCGGGCCAATGGGCCGCCGTTCTCGGCATGGAGACTGCGATCGGCAAGGCGCGGAAGGCAGGCGTGGGAATGGTCACAGTGCGCCGTTCGAACCATTTCGGCGCAGCGGGGCATTACGCGTGGATGGCCGCGCGCGAAGGGCTCATCGGCGTGTGCACCACCAACGGCCCTTTAATCCTGGCGCCTACCGGCGGCGTGACACCCACCTTCGGGAACGATCCGCTGGGCGTGGGGATTCCCGCGGGGCGCCGCTGCCCTATCGTCCTCGATATTGCGATGAGCGTCGCCCCTCGCGGCCGCATCGGCGTGCATCTTGCCGAGGGCCGGCCGTTGCCGCCGGGGTGGATTCTCGATCGTTTCGGCCGCCCTTCGACGAACCTGGCCGACCTGGCCGCAGGCCTCGGTGCACCAATCGGGGGGCACAAGGGTTACGGCCTCGCGATGATCATGGAGGTGCTGGCAGGAGTCATGAGCGGCGCCGGATTTTGCGGCGACCATCGCCGGGAAAACCTCCATAGGCCGGGGGAGGGGTCGGACCTCGGGCATTTCTTCATGGCGATAGACCCGGAGCTCTTTATGCCGATTGCCGAGTTCACGGCGCGCGTCGAGGCGATGATCGCCCAGACAAAGTCGGGAGAACCAGCCCCAGGTGCAGGCGAGATACTCATCCCGGGCGAGACGGAGATGCG
>CALMGO010000433.1 GCA_937863625.1 uncultured bacterium | reverse complement strand
CGTTGTACAGGCCGTTTGCGGCGGGTCGCAAGGATAAAGACGCGGAGAAGCGGTAATGGGAATTGAAGCGGGTGGTGTCGGGACGGGCGGGACGGGTCTGAGCCTTGCGGAGATGGCGGCGCAGGCGGCCGTGATGCGTCGCCTGGCCGAGAGCTTGAGTGGTGGTCTCAACCTCGAACAGGTGTGCAAGGTCGTGGTTGACCTCGTGGTCGAGGAAATAGGCGCAATAAACTGCAGCCTCTACATACTGGACGCGGAAAAAGGGGAACTCGTGCTGGCGGCAGCACGGGGCAAGAACGATTCGAAGTCCAATTACTACCCTGACGGCGGCGGATACAAGAGGTTCGCGCTGGGCGAAGGGGTGTCGGGATGGGTGGCGCTCGAGGGCAGGCCGCTTCTGATAGGCGACGTGAAGCAGGACAAGCGCTTTGTGCCGTCGATAGCTCTCGTCGGCGAGATACGGTCTCTTCTGGCTGTGCCGCTTATGGACGGGGCGAAGGTGGTGGGGGTGATCAATCTGAGCCACGTCGACCTTGGGGCGTTCAGCGTGGCCAACGAGGAGCTTCTGTCGCTGGTGTCGAGTCATGCGGGAATAGCGTTGAGCAACGTTCAACTCTATACGAGCGCATCCAAGACGAACGCAAAGCTTGCCTCAAGCGAGAGGCGGCTCAGGGAGCTTTTCGCGAGGGCCAATGACGCGATTCTCTTTGTGGACACAACCGGGCACATAGTCAACGCCAACGAAAAATGGGCGGACTTCGCGGGAGTATCCGAGGAGAACTGGGACGAGATAGTCATTGAGAGCGCAACGACGGCGAGAGAGACGCTCAAGGAATTCATCCGCAAGGAGGCGTTTTCGAGGGAGGGAGTGACTATCGAGGCGGCGCTTTTGCGGCCGAAGGGGCCGTCGAGCATCGTGGAGATATCATCGAAGGCGTTTCCTCTGGAGAACGAGGAAGTGTGCCTGGTGATACTGCGCGACGTGACCGAGCGCAAGCGCATGGCCGAGCAACTGATAAGAAACGAGAAACTGGCGGCGATAGGCGAGGTGACCGCGGCGCTGGCGCACGAGGTCAATAACCCTCTGGGAGCGCTCTATAACGCTGTCTGCCTCTTGAAGAGCGACCTCGCGCTCGAGGGCGATAACGCGCGGCTGCTCGACGTGGCGGTCGAAGAGGCGGCGCACTTGAGCGAGATAGTAAATGACTTTCTCTCCTTTGCGAGATTTCCCCATGCGAGATTTGACTGGAACGACCTCAATGAGCAGGTGTCCAACGCGCTCTTTCTGATGACGCGCGACGAGAGGATGGGTGCGCATATCGACGTGGTTACGGAATTTGCCGGGGACCTGGCGGCGGCGCAGTTGGACCGCAGCCAGTTTCAGGAGATCATCTTCAACCTCATCAGTAACGCCCTCGACGCGATCGAGTCGGGCGGGACGCTGACGCTTAAGACCTACAACGCGAAACTCGGAGACAAAAGCGCGGTGGGGCTTCTCGTGGAGGACAGCGGGGAAGGCATCCCCGAGGAGTACATGGACAAGATATATGCGCCGTTTTTCACGACCAAGGAAGTGGGAACGGGCCTGGGACTTCCGATAGTGAAACGCATAGTCGAAGAGCATCACGGGCAGATATCCATTGACTCGTCGGTGGGACGAGGCACCCGGGTGAGCGTGGTGGTACCGGTATCAAGGGAGGACGCGCCGTGGCGTCAATATTAGTAGTAGATGACCAGCAGAATTTCCGGTTTTCCCTGGCGGTGACGCTCAAACGCGAGGGTCACGAGGTGGAGGAGGCCGGCAATGGAGCGCAGGCGATCCGGGCGATAGGCGCGAAGCAGTTTGAGATCATGGTGACGGACCTTCGGATGCCGGGGATGGACGGCGTGACGCTTCTGCAGGAGGTCAAAAAGATAATCCCGCAGACGGAGGTGGTGGTGATGACGGCCTTCGGCTCGGTGGATACCGCCGTCGAGGCAATGCGCCACGGGGCGTGCGACTATATCACAAAGCCGTTTCAGCCCGAGGAACTGGTGCTGGTAATAAATCGTACGCTCGACCGCATGGGACTGACCCGGCGGATAAAAGACCTCGAGATGCTTCTCGGGGGGAGTTTCCGCAGGGAAGGTATCGTAGGCAAGAGCACGGCGATGCAGGAGATCCTCAAACTGGCCGGCAGCATCGCGCACAGCGACGGTTCGGTGCTTATTACAGGCGAGAGCGGCACAGGCAAGGAACTGGTGGCCAAGGCCATACACGCCAACGGCGCCCGCAAGGACAAGCCCTTTGTGACGATAAACTGCGCCGCCATGCCCGACACGCTGCAGGAGTCGGAGATGTTCGGGTATTCCAAGGGGGCTTTTACGGGCGCGGTGAAGAATAAGATGGGGCTTATCGAAGAGGCGCATACGGGGACGCTCTTCCTGGATGAAATTGCGCTGGCGAGCCCGTCGACGCAGTCGAAACTGCTGAGATTCCTGCAGTACGGGGAGTTTCGCAGGCTTGGAGACACGC
>CALMGO010000432.1 GCA_937863625.1 uncultured bacterium | reverse complement strand
CGGCAGTTTTTTATGAGCCTCCCGCGCGAACTCGAAGATGCTGCGCGCATCGACGGCTGCGGAAACCTCCGCGTATACCTGCACGTGACGCTGCCCCTTGCAAAAGTCGCCCTCGCCACGCTTGGGACTTTCGTCTTCATGGGCACGTGGAAGTCGTTCATGTGGCCGCTAATCATCATCAACCGCGAAGAACTCCTCCCACTCCAGGTACTCCTCCAGCGATTACGGGGGCAGTACCACAGCGATTTCAATCTGCTAATGGCCGGTTCGATCATCGTGCTGATACCGCTTCTGGTCGTGTTTCTGGTCGGCCAGAAATATTTCGTCAAAGGCATCCAGCTCGGCGGCGTCAAAGGCTGAGACCTCTCGCGACCTCGGCATTGTGAAGGACCGCGCTTTATCGTGGCTGGGAATACGCGCTTTGGATACGCCCCTATATCACAGGAGATGTGAAATGACACGCACATGGTTTCTTTTGCCGGTATGTGTCGCGGTTGCCGTGGCGGTATTTGCCGGCTGCGGCGGCGGCAAGGGAGGCGCCGACATTGCCACGGCGAAGCCCGGCGAACTCACGTACGACCAGATGCGGGACATGCCGGACGGCAAAAGGATGGTCTACGAGCGGGATTTCTACGCGAGAGAGGATCTCGCATCGACTGAGTACGAGACGCTCGAAGCGCTCGAATGGCTCAAGGCCGATAACCACAAAGGCGGCGAGGTCTCGAAGGCCGATTTGCAGAAGACCGTGGAGGATTTCTACGACGCCGGCGCCAAAAAGGTCTACGTGACCGGGATAGCGGTCTTCAAGCCGGAGGATTTCGGGATGAAGCCTGCGGACGAGGAACAGGCCAAAGGCGTTCACGTATCGGACACGCTCATAGTGGAGATGCCCGACGAGCCGGAGAAGCGAAAGACGGTCATAGAGTTTGCGGCAAAGTGGTTTCTCGAATACTACGAGGAGGAATACTCGACGGAGGATTTTGGCCAGCAGTATATACAGATTCAGTTCGGGTAGGGGGGCGCAGCGAGAAAGCACATGGTGCTTCTTACCGCCGTTCGCGGTCGTCAGGCATGTTTATCACATCCGGAAGGCCCGCCGGCAATACCAGCAGCCCAAGCGCGTCAGTGATGGACGCCCCTCTTTCAGGCCAGTGCTCCCTCCCGACCGCCTTCCATGTGTATAGACTGCGACTTTGAGCCTCGGCCTGTTGGCGGGCAATAGCGTGCTCTTCAATCTCGTAGACTGTCGTGTCCACCAGAAGCTCCAACTCCACCTTCAACATTTGAGACCTCCTTCGCCGGATAATCCTGGCACTCGGGCACAGCCCGACAGAGCTGCGCCGAAAACTTATTGCGGTTATTGGTTGCCAAAAAGACATTCTCGTCATACGATCTGCACTGTTGATACGGCGTCGACTGAAACGAGGGACAAACATGGAGCAAACTGATTCAAGTACTTACTCATACGTGGGGTACGTTCTTGGTCTTGTCAGTGGTTTATTTGTAGCAGTCCTTGGAGAAGTCCTGAGGGACCAGTACCGGCGACGGCGAGATGAAAGAGACAGGAAAACTCTCACGGCAGTCAAGGAGACTCTCAGTGTTAGCATAGCAAATGACCAAGTAACCGTTCACGTGTACCTTTTCAATTCTGGTCCGCGACCTGTCAGAATAAACTCTGTTCGGTTTGTCACAGGCACCGGATTGATAGGTGTAGGCGCGAGCGACATTGTGCTCAAAGAATCTGATAAGCATTATTTTGAGATAGGGTTGTGGGCTTCTGACCCATCAAGCGAACTGGACGCATTGGAGATAGTCCACTCTGAGAACGTAGTGTGTCGTCGTAAGATCCCCGCGGACATCCGCGAAAGGATGGACACGGAGAGAGCGAAATTGTCAAAGTCTACGCCGTGAACCTACTTCCGAGCGCTGTCCGGGATTCCGACTCCAGAGGGGTGTACGTATGAATTGGCGCGACGCAGTCGTCGAATCGCTGCACAGGTTCTCAAAGAACAACCATACTCGGCTGATTACAAGACAGGGGCTGATTGAACAGGAACTCCCCAGAATCTCCGCTCAGACACAGACGACAGGCCAGACGCCGGAGCAGACGCTCAGCCGTATCTTGCAGGACCTCCGCGACGAAGGACTCCTCTTTTTCGGAGGTGCAGGACAATACATTCTGCTCGATGAACCTCTTGCCGTCGACGCCGAGGACCTCCCCGACGACGTTGTCGACGAAGCGATAAGAAAGAAGAAACTCCTCATAAGCGATGTCCCGACCGCCGACGAGAAGATACTCGCACGACAGCGCAGGGGCCAGGCCCGAGTGAGGCTTCTCACGCTCGAAAACTATTCCGGACGATGCGGGTTTTGCGACGTAACCGACCGGCCCCTCATCGTGGCAAGCCACATCTCCCGCTGGGGCGACGACCCCGCAGGGCGCGGCGACCTCGCAAACGTCATCTGTGCATGCAGGTTTCACGACGCGCTCTTTGAGTACGGGTACCTTGCACTTGCCGACGATTACCGAATCCTCAAGAAACCGAACGCCGGCAGCAGGATTGTCGCGCGCATCCTTGAGATGACCGAATCGTTCCGCTTTGATGTCGAGTTCCCGCCAAATCCCGCGTACCTAGAGAAGCACCGCCGTCGAACGGGCTTTTCTGTCTAAATCAGCGACATCGGGAAAAGGTCCATGAGTTTCATGCAGTCGCCTTGATAGAGCGCAAACCGTCCGTCCTCGCTCGTAAAGTACGGTTTGTGCCCGGCGGGCGATGTCAGTAGCACTTGCAACTACCCCTTTTCAACACGTCTTAGCAGGTCGGATCCCTTGACATTGAGGGCTTTGCATACGCGTTGCAGAACATCAACAGTGGGACTCTTCTTATTACGCTCCAAGAGGCTCACGTAAGTCCTGTGTATACCGGCCTGTGCGGCCAGCTCCTCCTGGCTCAGCCCTGCCTTGAGTCGCTCTTTGCGGATTTCATCGCCGATCATAGGGTCACAACAGTAGCCGCAGACACCAAATGCGTCTACAGACTATAGTCTGCATCGCGCTTTCGCCCGCGTATGGCCGCCCGGTGCCCCTATCTTTCGAATCCCGGGAACATTTCCGGCCTCCACGCGTACAAAGACAGTGAGGAGCGCACCTCAGGAGGACTGGGAATGGGTACCACAAGAAAAGCGCTCCTTACCACACTCCACGCGGCACTTCTTCTCGTCATCTTCACACTGCAGGCGGACGCGGATGAATCTGCGGCGGCGCGGGCGGAGCTTTTCCGCGCGGTCAAGTGCGGCGACATGGAGGCAGCGCAGTCGCTTTTGGCGGGTGACGCTTCGCTACTGTCCGCGACAAACAGCGCGGGCAGGACCGCGCTCCACGTGGCCGCATGGGCCCGGCGGCGCGACATGACGCTTCTACTTCTGGGGATGGGCGCAGACGGCGATGCCGCCGACGCGCGGGGGTACACGCCGCTTCACCTTGCCGCGTGGGCCGGGTGCGCCGAGATCGCCGAGACCCTCATCGAGGCAGGCGCCGAAGTCGACGCGCGAAAGGACGACGGCGAAACACCGCTTCACGTCGCGGCCCGTTCCAACCACGCCGATGTCGTGGATATCCTCATATCCCGCGGGGCCGACTTCGCCTCCGCCTCCTGGAGACATGAGAATGAATGCAGCGAGGCGTTCGAGAAAATACACAACAGGTCCGTCTGGGAGTACTGCGACGAGTCCGAAGTCGGCGGCAGAAGCCCCGTCTTTGAGGCAGCCGAAGCAGGCGCCACGGACGCGCTGTCGCTCCTTCTCGCCAGGGGCGCCTCATGCGTGAGCCGCGACGGCGCTATCTCGATGACGCCTCTTCACGCGGCCGCCGCCGGAGGCCGCGTCGCGGAGATAAATATCCTCGTGCAGCGCGGCGCCGAGTTGGAGGCGCAGGACCGCGAGGGCGCGACGCCGCTCATGTACGCAGTTGCAAATAACCATCGCGACGCGACGGCGCTTTTATTGTCAATGGGGGCGATATTTGAGATGTCGAGTCCGTCGCGCTGCGCTTCGCCGGTCATAGTCGCCGCGCGCTCGGGCAACGTCGAAATTCTCAGACTCCTCGCGAATGCCGGAGCGGATGTCAGTCTTGCCGATGAACGCTACGGTTCGCCTCTCCTGGCCGCCGCGTCTTACGGCGAGGCCGACGTCGTCTCGATGCTTCTCGCTGTCCCCGTCAGGATAGATGTCGAAGAAGAAGGGCCTTCGCTTCTTTGCGCCGCCGCCAATCGGGGCATGGTGGACCTCTTTGACCGCCTTCTTGACCTTGGCGTCAGTGTCAACTGCAGAGGCAACGACAGCGACGAGAGCCCGCTTCACAACGCCGCCGGAGGAGGACACCTCGACATCGTCAAGAGGCTCCTCGACCTCGGCGCAGATTTGGAGGCGGGTGATTGCTGCGGAGAGACTCCACTTCACTACGCGGTGAGAGCCGAATCCGCCGCCGCTGTGAAGTTACTCGTCGAGAGGGGCGCGGATCTGGAGGCCGCTGACGACTGGGGCTATACGGTTCTCCTGAACGCCTGTTATTTCGATAACCCGGCGTTTGTACAGTTCCTCGTCGAAATGGGCGCAGACATAACCTCAAAAACCAACGAGGGAGCGTCCATTATCTTCTATGCGGTCGGTCGGGGTTACAGGGAACTCCTCGACTTGCTCATGGCAAAGGGCGCGGACATAAATGCCCTTGATAATGAGGGGCGCACGCCCGTTTTCGCGGCGACCTGGGCCGGCGTGGAGATGATGCAGTACATGATAGACAGAGGCGCAAATATTTACGCGCGCGATTACGCCGGAAATAACCTCCTCCAATGGGCCGTGGAGTCTTGCCGCGCGGATGTCGTGCGTTTTCTCCTCGACCGGGGCCTCGACCCCCTCGCGCCGAACGAATACGGCGTCACGCCGCTCGGGACCGTCGCCGACTACTGCGATGGCGATGTCCGGGACGCCTTCGTCGAGCATGGATTTGTCGTTGAGGCGTCCTGAGCCTCAAAAGGGACCTGACTGAAGGCCTCTGAAGTTTCACTTCCGGGAACCTCCCTGCCGCCGCCCGATGTCCTTATAAGAAGAAACAGGAGTGCGTTAGTCCCCTTAGGCCGTAAATTAGGGACATAATACTATTTAATATGTCGCATCTTGCTGGTCTATCAGGAGTTATGGCAACGCTGTTTGTAAATTAGTATTGTGTCCCTAATTTCGAGGGAGGCTGTGATGGCCGAAAAAATAAAAGACATTCTGGCGACCGGGCAGCCGGTTTTGTCATTTGAGGTCTACCCGCCGAAGACGGCAAAAGGCCTCGCCGACCTGTACGAAACTCTCGCCGTGCTCGCCGAGCTCGAGCCCGACTACATTAGCGTCACTTACGGCGCAGGCGGTTCGTCCCGCGCCAATACATTTGAACTGGCGTCCGAAATCCAGAACCGCTTTGGCATCACCACGATGCATCACCTCACGCTCGTCAACCAGACCAGGGCCGAACTCGCCGACATCATAAAGCGCATCGGAGACGCGGGCATTCGCAACATCCTCGCCTTGCGCGGTGACCCTCCTCGCGAGATGGGCGGCAAGTTTCGCAAGATCGACGGCGGCCTCGAGTATTCATATGAACTCGTCGACCTCATCCGCGAGATTGCCGGCGGCTACATGAGTGTCGCCGTGGCGGGATTTCCCGAGGGGCATGTGGACTGCCCGTCAAAGGCGCTCGACAGCCGGCATCTGAAAATGAAGCAGGATCACGGCGCGGACTTTGTCGTGACGCAGTTGTTTTTTGATAATGCCGTTTACAGCGAGTATCTTGCGAGGACGCGCGAGGCGGGTGTGACTATTCCGATCGTGCCCGGCGTCCTGCCCGTCACCGATTATGACAAACTGCTTTCCTTTTGCGACATGTGCGGCGCGTACATCTGTGACGACGTGCACAAGGCTTTTGGACCCATCCGAGGGGACCGCGAGGCCACTGCGCGTGAGGGGCTTGAATACGCCCTGAAGCAGAGCGACGACCTGCTCAGCCGCGGCGCGCCGGGAGTGCATTTCTACTGCCTCAACAAGGTCGAGCCGGTGCGGACGATTCACCAGCGCCTCAAGGAGACCCGCACCACTGCTGCATTTAAATAGGGACTGTCCCGAATGGCACGTAGATAAGGTCAAAGGATTGTAGTGAATGGGTTTAGGA
>CALMGO010000431.1 GCA_937863625.1 uncultured bacterium | reverse complement strand
AACGTGGCCGAAGGCCACGCCCGCCTGCGGCGGGTAAACCTCCGGGCGGCACCTTTGGTCGGCCTTGCATCGCTTGCTTCTCGCGCCGCCCGAGGTCCGGGAAAGACAGAGCCTTCTCTCAGCACGAAGGAAGGCAGGGCCGGAGGGGAAAGGCAAACCGCGAGCAGAAGCAAGGCAACCCCTGCCTCACGCAGAGCACTCAGAGCACTCAGAGAAAAGCAGAATCGCAATCCGAGTCAAAGACGTGCCTCGCGCCACGATGCGACGACGCCGCGGAAAGCGCAAGCAAAACCAAGGTGCACTCTATCTCCCCCTACTCGGTCGAGAGCCCTCCTGGGGCGGATAAACGGCGGCTGCGCCGAGAAAGTGGAGAGTAGAACATTAGAGCAGTAGACAGGCAAAGGCCAAGTCACAATCAGCCTCACGCAAAGGCGCAAAGAGCGCAGAGAAAGACACGTCAAAGGCAGCCTCACCCTACTTCGCTGAACAGAATCCTGTTCAGCCCGCCAAAGGCGGGCAAGTCCTCCTGAGGCGGATAAACTACGAAGTATACCCGCTCGCGGCGGGGACATGCGCCGCGCCCTACGTGGTCTGTCATGTCTCCGAGGAACAAACCAGTTCACACTGGTGGCAAGCCACCAGTGCCACACAAGATAAGAATGGCGCGATTCAGGATTCGCAACGCTGCTTCGCGGGACGGGTGCAGTACCTTACTGCGGGTCAGAAGTCGTCGTCTTCTTTAGGGGCGGGCTGATGGGGGCTGTCGGGGAGGAAGGCGACCTGGGGGAAATCGGAGAGGAGCTGGTTGAGATACTTGTGTCCGATGCGGGCGCGGACATGGACGTCAGCATCGACGAACCCTCGCGAGAGGACCTCGCCGCGCTGGCAGAGTGCGGCGTAGATGCGGCCGTCGGCGGCGGGGAAGGAGAGGCTCACTTCGTAGACGTTTTTCGCCATTTCGGTTGAGACGGCATTGGCAAGGTCGCGCAGGCCGTCACCGGTAAGGGCGGAGATGAGGATGCTGCCGGGGTGCGTGGCGGCAAGGACGTTGAAAGCGGCAAGATCCTTTGCGGCGTCGGATTTATTCAATACAAGCAGACGCGCCGACTCAGTGCAGCCGATTTCTTCGAGGACGGTGTCTACGGCGGCGATCTGCTCGGGCGCGGCGGGAGAAGCGGCGTCAATGACGTGGAGGAGGAGGTCGGCGTTTTTGGCTTCTTCGAGCGTGGCGCGGAAAGACGCGACGAGGTGATGCGGCAGGTCGCGGATGAAGCCGACGGTGTCGGAGAGAAGTACCTGGCGGCCACCCGGGAGAGACCAGGGGCGGGTGCGGGTCTCGAGCGTGGCGAAGAGTTTGTCCTGGACGAGGACATCGGCGTCGGTGAGTGCGTTCATGAGGGTGGATTTGCCGGCGTTGGTGTAGCCGACGATGCTGACGCAGAACTCTCCGGAGCGGCCCAGTACTTCGCGAGACTTTCGCTCCTGGACGTGCGCGAGGTTGCGCTTCAATTCGCCGATGCGGCGGCGGACGATGCGGCGGTCGACCTCGAGCTGCTGTTCGCCGGCGCCGCGAGTGCCGATGCCGCCGTCGATGCGTCCGAAATGAGTCCACATGCGGGTGAGGCGCGGAAGAGTGTATTCGAGCTGTGCGAGCTCAACCTGGACCTTGGCGGCATGAGTGCGCGCGTGCGTGGCGAAGATGTCGAGGATAAGTTCGCTGCGGTCGATGACCTTGATATCGGCGGCCGTTTCGAGATTTCGCACCTGCGCCGGTGAGAGGTCGTGGTTAAATATGAGCACATTGGCGTTGAGGGCCTTGGCAGTGTTTTTGAGTTCGGCGGCCTTGCCCTTGCCGATGAAGTACGCGGAGTCCACGCGCGTGCGGTTCTGAGTGACGCGTTCGACAACCCGGGCGCCGGCGGTCTTGGCCAGGCGGGCGAGTTCTTCGAGAGGGTCCTCGTGGTCGATGGGAGAGTTGGGGAAGAGAACGCCAACAAGAATCGCCCGTTCGAGCCGGACGGTGAGTTCGGTGCGCTTAACTTGAGCCATTCAGTTCTGTTGACGCCTCCTGCTATAGATAGTACTTAAGTATAAGAAACGCTGGGGGTAAGGTCAAGCGAGGAGAGGCGCGGGCTTGCGCGCGGGAGAAAAGCGTTATAATCGTTTGAGGAAAGCGGCATAAACCCGAGCGGGTGCTGAGTGAACACGAAGACGACAAGAAGGGCATGTCTCAAGGCGGGGCTGGGCCTGGCGGCGGCGGCTACGGCGGGATACTTCGGCGTGAGGCACATGGGCGGTGGAAACGCCAGGGAGAAAGAGCATATACTTCTCGTCGTGGCCGACGCGCTTAGAGGAGATATCGTCGGCAAGGTCGTAAACGGGCGCGAAGTCACGCCGAATGTCAATATGCTGGCGCGCGAAGGAGTGATGTTTTCCAATGCGTACTCGGCGTCGCCGTTTACGAAGATATCGATGGCATCGATAATGTCGGGCATGTATCCGCCGGGGCACGGGGTGGAGAGTCATTTCTTCTCGCTGCCGGACTGCCCGACAATCTCAAGGCACCTGTCGACGCAAGGGTACTACTGCGTGGGACTCGTAACGAACCCCTACATGCTGGGAGAACTGGGACCGGGGTATTCGACGAAGGCGATGGATTTCGGGTTCAACCCGGGATTTGCATACTACAGGGGCGTAGACCCGGAGGGAAAGGACGCGCCGGGGGGGAACTCAGACCCGCTCTCGCAATATGCCGACGGGGCGATGCTCAACGAATTTCTCAAGAGAGAAGTGCTCGGCATAAGGGTGCCGGCGTTTGCGGAGGATGCGCCGCTTTTTCTGTACCTTCACTATATGGACACACACCAACCGTGGATAAGGCCGGTGGTGACGACAAGGACGGGGCAGTTTCACAACGGGCAGGCGGACGCGGCGGAGGTGCAGGCGGCGGACAGGGAACTCATCTCGCGGGCGGTACTCGAGATCGAATATGACAAGAAGAATCTCAGCGAGGCCGATATAGAGAGGCTCAAAGCGATATATTACGAGGCGGCAGCGCGGTTTGACGATTATTTCGGCGAAGTGCTCGCGGAACTGTCGCGGATGGGAATACTCGCGGATACGACGGTGATATTTACGTCGGACCATGGGGATGAACTCATGGAGCACGGGACAATCGGGCATAATCAGAATCTCTTTTCGACGGCGCTCAAGGTGCCGCTCGTCATCAAGTCGAAGCGATACACGCCGCGCGTGGTGGGAGCGAGGATTTCGAACGCGATGATATTTCCGACGGTTGCGGAGATGATCGGAGGGGTGCGGCTGGCACATACACAACTGGAATCGCTGTCGCCATATATCGAGCGCGAGGACCTGGGGGATATGACGGTATTTGCGAGTTTCTACAAGAGAGACCGCGTGATACTCGGCGACGGGCGGTCGGCAATGGACTACGATGAGCCGGGCGGCGAGGGGCAGAAGACGGAGACGCTCTTTTTCAACGTGGATAAGGACGCCGACGAGAAGGAGCCACTGCGGCAGACGACAGCGCAGTGAACGAGATGCGGAAAGAACGGCAGGTGTCGGAGAGGTTTGCGAAAGAGGCGGGGATCGGGGATAGGCGGTGGTCGACAAGGCGCATGCAGAACCCGTGGGCAAAGGAGCAGGACCTGGCGGCAGCGGAACTTGAGAAAGAGGGGAAACTCACGGCGGATGAAGCGGCGCGGCGCAAGTCATACGGGGAGTTTATACCGGAGGACGTGAGGGAGAGAGTGCTGGCGGACTTCGGCAGTCTCAAGATGGAGACCGGGGGGATGACGAGCGAAGAGATAGAGCGGCTGCGGGCGCTGGGGTATCTGCAGTAGGGGGCGCGCGGGGGGCAGCGAAGCACAAGCGAGGCAAATCCTGCCTCACGCAAAGACGCAAAGAACGCAAAGAAAGGCAAGACAAAGGCCGCAGACCGGAGGCTTGAGGAAAAGCCACACCCAAAAACCCTGCCTCACGCAGAGCACGCAGAGACCACAGAGAAAAAGCAAGGCAGAAGCGGGAAGCAAACTGCTCTGTTGAAAAGACCGGCATCTTTCTGGTGGGAGGTTTGCGCCAAGGGCGCGGATTGTCAGGTAGTTTTTTTCCTGTCGGAGACGCCGGACTTATATGCGAGGAGCAGGCAGGCAAAGCCCAGAATGGCGAAGACCGGCAGGAAGAACCACGGGATATCCAGCGTCGGGAAGAGAAGCGCAACGACGATGGTAAGCGCGTTATTAGCGAAGTGCACGATCATGGCGGCGATGAGCGTCCCGGTGGCCTGCATCGTCAGGGCGAGCACCACGCCCAGCGCGAAAAGCGGCAGGATTTCGTAAACGTTAAAGTGCGCGGCCGCAAAAAGCGCGCTTGAGAAGATCACCGCATAGCGCAACGGCATCCTGGCGGCGAACGACCGGAAGACAAGCCCTCTGTAAAACAACTCTTCACATATAGCAGGCATCAAAGCCACGGATATGAAAAGCGCCTCAATAGAGACCTTTTCCTTGCCAGCGGTAATCATCTGCATGACAGGCACAGGAGGGGCGAGGACGAAGTGCTGGACGGCGTTGAAAACGATATTGAGCAGGAACGCGGCCGGGATGAAGAGGAGGACGGCGGAAATCTGTCCGCCGGCGAGGGCCTTCAGCGGGAGGACCTTACGGACGTCGAAACGCGTCACAAGGAATACAACCGCGATGGGCAGGAGCAGGAAGACGACATTACTCAGGAGCGCGGTTGTGACACTAAGCGCACCGAGTTTCGCCTGCAGAAACACGCCGCCGTAGAAGAAGAGAATCACGGAGACTGCCCAGGCGGTCATGACATGAGCGGGTCGCACAAGGCCGATGGCCGGGCGGGGGAGCTGTTCTTCGCCGAGGGGGGATGAAAAGAGGACGTCTTCGCGCGAGAAGACCTTTGCGGCCCATTTGAGCGCGGCGTAGGCATAGAAACACTGCGCGGCAAGGGCGAGAAACGTCGGCCCGGGGCGCAGCGTCCCGAGGAGGCCGTCCTTGAGGAAGAGTGATATCGACATTACCGGCACGAGCGCGGTGACATAGGTCAGGCTCAGGCCGGGGACGACGGCGGCGGCGGTGAGCGGGAGGACGGCGGCGTAGAGCGGGCCGAGGTAGTACTGGCCTTCACGGGTGCTGCGGGCAAAGGCGGCGATGCCGAGGCTTATGGCGCTGAAGAATGCCGCCAGCGGCACGAGCGCGGGCACAAGAAGAACCGTGGCAGAGAACGGAATGCTGAAATCGATTGAGCGGCCGGCGGCGGACGCCTGGACGAGGAGTCTATTAACCATGACCATGGTCAGGGAGAGGCTGACGAAATTGGCAAGGACAGACGCGATGGACATGGAGAAGACGGCGACATACTTGCCAGCGAGGATTTCGAGGCGCGTGGCGGGGATGGAGAGAAGGGTTTCGAGGGTGCCGCGCTCCTTTTCGCCGGAGATGGCGTCAAGGGCGGGATAGAGAGCGCCCATCATGCAGAATACGACGAGGAGAAACGCGAGCATCTTGCCAAGCCTGAAGACACCTCTCTGGCGGGGCGTGGCGAGGTCGGCGTTGTCGATTTGAACCGGCGTGACATAGGCCATGTCAATATCGGCCGACTCGAGGCGGCGGTCAAGGAGGGCGCGGTTGTACTTTTCAATGACGGAGGCGACCTTTTCGTAGGCGCCGCGGCTGGTGTCGTTGGCACTGTCGTAGTAGACCTTTATCGTGGCGGTCGCCCCGGCGGCAAGAGTCTCGGAGATGTCCTGGGATATCACAACGCCGGCGGAGGCGCCGCTTTGGCGCAGGCTCGGAACCGAGCCGTCAAACTGCGCGAGAGTGAGCCCCTTGTCGGAGAGAAACTCCTCGCGCAGGTCCGGGGCAAACTCGCCGCCGGAGATGGCCACGAGGGGCTTTTCATGCACGGCTTTGGAGGCCTGCACGGCGGTGGCCTGGACGAGGCCGATGATGAGAAGCGGGTAGAGGATGATGGGGAAAATAATCGCCATGAAAATGGTACGGCGGTCGCGCAATATGTCGCGGATTTCCTTTTTAGCGAGGCTCTTTACCTTACGCCACCTTGGCATCGTGAGCCTCCACGAGGGCGAAGAACGCTTCCTCAAAACTGTCGCGGCCGGTGTGGGCGATGATTTCGTCGACTGCGCCTTCGACGAGTTTGCTGCC